>JAAYFL010000019.1 GCA_012728235.1 Synergistaceae bacterium | reverse complement strand
ACCGGGCAGCGTATGTATTCTGACTTATTGGTGAATTAGACATCAAGAAATGGAGGATAACATGGAAAAGACGGTCACCATTAAACTTCTTGAGAATGCCGTACTATTGCTTGCGCTAAGCGTTGTTTATGAAATAACATATCTGCTTCCCTACAAACGCTTTCGAATAAAATCTCTTCCTAATGGACTGCTGATATCCCTCGTCTGTTTTGCTGTCATGGGCCTTTCTTTCACTCTCAAAGATACAGTTATATTCGATACAAGAAGCATTCTTATAAGCGTGACGGGACTTATATTCGGAACAATCACGACTACGATAGTCGCTATTTCTGCCATCGTTTTTCGCATTGTAACAATGCCGGGAATAGGAGTTTTACCAGGAGTTTCTTCTATAGTGACAAGTGCTTTAACCGGCCTTATATGGCGTCACCGGATTTTTGAAAAACATATAAAATGGAATTGGCTGAGCATCTATATAATGAGCATAGTCAACCATACTATAATGATCCTTAGTATGTTTTTACTACCCTATCCTATGAGTATAGAAGTCATCAAAACAATCACTTTGCCTGTCATGATTATTTATCCGACTGTTACTGTTCTGCTCAGTTTAACTCTGATAAAGAGAATGGAGCTGAGAGAAAATCAAGAGGCGCGACAGCAGAGCGAAGAAAGATTTCGCTCTATCAGTGAAAGCATTTCAGATGTCTTCTGGACTATGGATCTGAATTTAAAAACCAACTTTGTGAGCTCATCCATAAAACAGCTTACCGGAGAGACCCAAGAAGAGCACATGAACAAATCCATGGAAGAAAAATTTCCCAAAAAATCTCTAGAAAAATTAAGTAGAATCATTAAAGAGGAATTCGATTTGGAAAACGATCCTGGCTGTGACAAGAAGAGAACTCGCATGTTTGACATCGAACACTACTGTGCAGATGGCAGTACAGTCTGGCTCTCAATGAAGGCCTCTTTTGTAAGGGATGAACTGGGAAAAGCGGTGGGAATACAGGGTGTATCTCGCAATATTACTGATATTAAGCGCAGCCATGATGAGATAATCTACCTAAATGAGCATGATGTTTTGACAGGACTCTATAATAGGCGCACTTACGAAAAAGAGCTGCTCCATTTAAACAGAGAAGAGCATCTTCCACTGTCTGTCATACTCGTCGACATTAATGGATTAAAACTTATAAATGACGCACTGGGCAACGATAAGGGGGATGAAATTATCGTTCAAACCTCAATTCTTCTCAAAAAAATCATCCGTAAAGGAGATTTTCTTGCCAGAACCGGAGGAGATGAATTCTGCATCCTGCTTCCAAAAACCAACATTAAAACAGCCAGAGAGTTTTTTAAGCTTATTGACAGCGAATGTGAAAGGTACAACGCACAAAAAAATAACACATACTCTCACATAAATATTTCCTATGGAGCGGCCACTAAAGAAAAAACAGAAGAGGATTTCAAGGTTATATATAAAGAAGCCGAAGATAACATGAGGCGCCGCAAGCTTTTAGCCTCGAAAAGCTCTCGCAATGCCGTAATATCATCAATAAAAGCCACTATGCAAGAGAAAAGTTATGAAACAAGCGAACATGAACAGAGAATGTCTCTTTTAGCAAGAAAGTTGGGAACTATTCTGAACCTATCTGAAATTGAGATTGAATCTCTTGACCTTCTAGCAAAGCTTCACGATATAGGCAAAATAGGCATACCGGAGCATATTCTGAAAAAACCTGGGAAACTCACTGATAAAGAGTGGGACGAAATGAGAAAACATCCTGAAATTGGCTACAGGATAGCCATGTCTTCTGCTGACATTGCTCCCATAGCAGAGTATATACTTTCTCATCATGAAAGGTGGGATGGCGGAGGTTATCCGAGAAACTTAAAGGGGAAGAGTATTCCTCTTCTGTCCAGGATATTGGCCGTGGTTGACGCATATGATGCCATGACGGAAGAAAGAAGTTATAGTAAAACAATGTCGAAAGAAGAGGCTCTGAATGAAATACAGAGATGCTCAGGCACGCAATTTGACCCTGAAATAGCCGAAAGTTTTATAAAAATAATGAACGAAGAAGAATAAAATAAAATTTTAGAGTATATCCCATCAAAATATTAAAGACGAAAAGCTCTTATTTCATTTGTCCAAATTCCATACAACCTTCAATTATGTCTTCCAATTTGATGCTAATCCCTTTTAAATGTAAGCAATTTAACCCCTCGCCAAATAAGCAGTATCACTTAGGACAGCTGTCATTTTCTCTTATATCATCTTGACAATGAGAAAAATAATATGCTGTTGAGGTGTATAAACTATGAGAAAAGCTTTATTTCTGGCTACTATGGTTTTTTGTATTACTGTAACTTTCGCAACTTTAGCTCATGCAACACAGAAAGGCTCTAAAGCAAGCAACTTTACATTAATGGATTTAGAAGGAAATGAGGTTTCACTGAAACAGTTTGAAGGGAAACCTGTTGTCTTGAACTTCTGGGCAACTTGGTGTCCACCTTGTCGCAATGAAATGCCCGAATTTAACGAACTGGACAAACAGTTCAAAGAAACTAAAGAGGCCGTTTTATTGATGGTCAACATGACAGACGGTAGAAGAGAGACAAAAGCAACTGTTCAAAATTTCATAAAAAAGAACAAATTCGGCATGAAAGTACTTTTGGATACAGAGGGAACAGCTTCTCAGCTATACAACATTCGCTATTTGCCGACGACATACATCATAAATTCTAAAGGTGTAGTATCCGCAACTCTCACAGGTGGAACCGATAAAGCAACCGTGTTAAAAATGTTGAAAGGTATCAAGTAGTATGACTACACTGTTTTTCCTCTTTTTGGAAGGACTTTTGGCCTTTATTTCACCCTGTATGCTGCCGATGCTGCCAATTTACCTGATGTACCTTGCGGCAGAGACCAAGCATGGCCGTAAGGCTAGCGTAGTTAATACGGTTGGCTTCGTTCTAGGATTTACTCTTATATTTATGTTGCTAGGAGCTTCGGCCACGGCAATAGGCGCTCTTTTAAATGAGCATAGACTTTTTCTTCAACGTTTAAGCGGCATTGTAATAGCACTATTTGGACTACATTTTCTCGGAGTGTTTAGAATCGGCTTTTTGGATGTCGAAAAGAAGCTTAACGTTGAAATAAAACGCAAGGGCTTCCTGGGTTCAATTTTATTTGGCTCTGCATTCTCCTTAGGCTGGACTCCATGTCTCGGCCCTTTCCTGGGCTCTGCTCTCATGATGGCCGGAGGAACAGGCAGCAGCGTAATACAAGGAGTATTTTACTTATTCGTTTTCTCTATGGGACTTGGCATCCCCTACATATTGGCAGCAGTATTCTTTACCAATATAAAGGGAGTATTTCAGTGGCTTAAGAAAAATGCTAGAAAAATTGAGATTGTATCAGGAGTTGTCCTTATAATTGCGGGACTTATGATGGCTTTAGACCTTTTTGTCTTCTGGTCGAGATTTTTCTAAAAAGCCTAACAGAATATAGCTTACACTACTTCCAGTTTACTTATATAACGCTGTAAAGCGGACGAGACTCTTATTTAGTTAATCAATGTGGGGATTAACTAGTTAAGAGTCTCGTTTTATTCTATTATTTATTCTTTTATTCTCTGTTGTCTATTACTCTTTGTGTTTTTTTCTCGCTTCTCGGAAGATCTCCAAGCCCTACGATTTCAGGGACGACCGTGATGCCTATTCCTGTCTTACACTCTCGTATCAACTCTTCTGCCAATTTCTCTTTGTCTGCTCCCTTTTCCGCTTCGGCCTTTATTATCATTTTATCGCGTAGATCTTCATTCTCTAAAATAATTCTGTATTCACTTGAGAAGCCATCTATCTTCGTCAATATTTCTTCTACTTGTGCAGGATATATATTAGTCCCCTTAACTTTAATCATATCGTCGCTTCTTCCTACGATACGGTCTATTCTAGGGAAGGGAGATCCGCAGGGGCAGCTGCCGGGAATAATTCTTGTGATGTCGTGAGTGCGATAGCGAATCAAAGGTGCTCCCTCTTTGCGATATGTTGTAGCCACAAGCTCTCCTTCCTCCCCTTCAGGAAGGACTTTCCCTGTTTTAGGATCAATAATTTCGAAATATATGTAGTCGTTAAAATAGTGCATTCCGGAATGTTCGCTGCAATCTATTCCTATTCCAGGCCCATATATTTCTGTAAGACCATAAATATCAAAAAACTCTATCTGCAAGGAGTTAAATATTCTGTCTCGTATTTTGTCTCCCCAGCGCTCGGAACCAAAGATTCCTTTCTTGAGGTGTATTTTATCCCTTAATCCTCTTGCGTCTACCTCTTCGGCAAGAGCGAGTCCATACGAAGAGGTCCCTATCAAGACAGTAGTCTCTAAATTGCACATTATCTGTATCTGTCGTAGTGTATTGCCGGGCCCTGTTGGGATTGCCATGGCACCCAACCGCTCCGCACCTGCCTGGAATCCTAGTCCAGCAGTCCATAGACCGTATCCGGGAGTTATCTGAACTGTGTCATGAGTTGTCACTCCGGCAAACTGATAACAACGCTCCATCATAACGGCCCAATCTTCGACATCTTGTGCGGTATATGGCATCATAACAGGCGCACCAGTTGTGCCGGAAGAGGAATGAATTCGCACAACTCTCTCTCTGGGAACCGCGCACATGTTCATCGGATATGCGTTGCGAAGGTCTTCTTTCGTCGTGAAAGGCAAGGTTTCAAATTGCTCCTTCGTCATCATTGTTTCAACCGGCAGCCCCTTAAATTTTTCTTTATACATAGGGCTATTTTTTGCAACATTTCTGACCTGTTCTAAACAGCTGCTTATAATCGACAAATCGTTCATCTTTCTACTCTCCCATCTCTACTATCATTTTGTTTTATATTGTTTAAAAGCTTTCCAGCTTCTTCCATTCCAAGCCGAAACGCTTTTAGATTCATCTCAACAAGCTTAGGTCTCAGACAGTTCACAATAGCGCCCTCTATTTCCTCTTCTGTAAAGGGGAGCGCCTTTGCAGCTACAGCCGCGCCTAAAAGCACAACATTAAGGGTTCTGATGTCTCCGGCTTGAAGAGCTAGCTTCCTACCGCTTATAAAAACTCCGTTTGGGAAGCGAGTTTTTAGCAGCTGTAAATACTCTTCTTCTAGATATTTCCCCTTTTTTAAAGCAACATTGGTCGGAATAATTGTATCTGTATTGACGACACAAATAGCGTTGTCGCTAAGTTTAGATAGATAGCGGACGGCTTCTGCAAGTTCGAAAGCAATCAATATATCTGCATGTGAAGATGGTATGACAGGAGCCAAATTCTCTGCATCGATTCGTATATGGCCGCAGACAGAGCCGCCTCTTTGCGCCATTCCTATTGTTTCGGAAGTTCTTACAAAAAGTCCTCTACTTTGTGCGGCACAGGATATTATCTTGGATGCAAAAAGAGTTCCCTGACCACCCACTCCAGAAATTACGATGCTTTTAGACATATCGATCACCTCTTTTGATTGCATTCACAGGGCAAACATTTGCACAAAGGCCGCAATCAGTACATGTCGGCTCATTTATAACGACAAATCCATTTTCATCCGGAGTCATTGCGGGACAGCCCAGTTCATTGATACATCTTAGACAGGCTATGCAATTTTCATCTACACGATGAACAGTGGGAGGGGTTTTTATAAGTGCAATACAGGGAGCAACAGCTATAACAGCAGATGGCTCATTATGGGTAATAGCCTTTTTAAAGACCTCCACGGACTCTTTGAAATCAAATGGGTTTACTTTATAAATATGTTCGACTCCGCAAGCTCTTAACATGCCTTCAATGTCAATGTTTTTGGATGGAGTGCCCATAGCAGTCTCTCCCGTTCCCGGATGAGGCTGGCACCCCGTCATGGCGGTTGTGAGGTTGTCCAGTACTACGATAGTTATATTGCTGTTCTCGTAAACTGCATTAACAACTCCGGGGATACCGGTATGAAAAAAAGTTGAGTCTCCTATGAAAGCAAGACATTTTGTCTCAGGTTCGGCTAGTGAAAGCCCCTGCGCTATTGTAATTCCGGCTCCCATACAGAGACAGGTGTCTACCATATTTAAGGGAGCTGCATTGCCCAGGGTATAGCAGCCTATATCGCCGCAGTAGACCACTTTTTTCAAATTTTTTGTGGCAATCTTTGCGGCATAAAAAGAAGCTCTGTGAGGACAGCCTCCGCAAAGAACTGGCGGTCTGACCGGAAGCTGGGGCAGTTCTTCCAAAACTTTGTCCCTTTCTTCAATTTCTATTCCCAGGTATTTAAAAATTGATTTTTTTACACTATCAAAGCTAAACTCTCCGTTATAAGCAGTATGTCCGGTATTCTTGCCATATATAGGAATTCGTCCACCGGCAAGTATGAGCAGCTGCTCTTCAACTATCGGATCTAGCTCTTCAATGACCAAGATAGATTCCACTGATGAAACAAACTTCTCCGCCAGTCCTTTAGGTAGCGGATAAGGAGTCCCTATCTTGAAGAGAGAAACATCTAAATTAAATTCCTTCAATAGCTCTTTAACATAAAGGTAAGAAACTCCGGAAACGGCAATTCCCTTTCTGCCTCCGGAAATAATCTCATTGAATACACTTCCGTCAAATTTATCTGACAGAGTTTTTTGTTTTATTTCAAGCTCTCCATGTTTTACATATGAGAGAGCAGGGAAGATACACCAGTCAGGTTTTTTCTCAAAACCGGAGGGGGAAATTTCTTTTATTTCTTCTTTCAGTATTACTGTGGAGCTTGCATGGCAGACTCGTGTTGTGGGGCGCAGCAGCACAGGCAGTTTAAATTCTTCTGACAGTTCGAAAGCAGCTTGAACCATCTCATATGCTTCTTCCGGCGAAGATGGATCAAAAACAGGAAGGTTCGCATGTCTTGCGAAACTCCTTGTATCTTGCTCTGTCTGTGAGGACCAGGGCCCGGGATCGTCTGCGACAGCAACTACCAAGCCACCCTCAACTCCTATATAGGAAAGGCACATTAGAGGGTCACTTGCCACGTTCAACCCGACTTGTTTCATGGTTACCATGGCGCGCGCACCTGTATAAGCAACTCCTGCAGCTACTTCCATAGCCACTTTTTCATTTGTAGACCACTGAACTTTTACGTCGTGATCTTTTTCTTTTAAGAGTGCTTCCACTATCTCTGTGGACGGTGTTCCGGGATAGCCGGAAACGACTTTAACTCCGGCTGCTATTGCTCCGAGTGCTATAGCTTCGTTGCCCATAATAATTCTTTCAGTCATTTTTCTTCCTCCTACTGCTATAAACAAAAAATCCCCGTCGCAAAAGGACAGGGATTTGAATATATAATAATTCTTTCTCCTCTTCCCTAATCTAACTTATCTTATTCTAGTCTGTTATGAAAAGAGCTATCTCTCTCCATAAGAAACTTTATACACTTCATCTCAGTCTATGTCAAGTTTTTCAATTTTGTGGAAATCTCATTTCGCTCCGGAAAAGTGAAGTAAGACAAACTACTGAAACAGCTTATCTGCAATACTACCTTTGTTTATTTATATATAATTAAGATATAATATAATTATTGAAAAGGAAAGAGAGGACAAAAGCATGTATAGACGTAGACCGGGAGGATGTCCTCCCTGACTTCTTGTGCTTCCCTTTGTAGCAGTTGCTGCAATAGTTAAGTGGTTGATTGAACAATTTAACACAAGAGTAAGAAACAAAAATAATGACACTGAGGAGGGAGAGTAAATGTTTTTTATTTATGGTCTGGACGAAGACAATATTAGAAAAAGCAAAAAACGCTTCTACTTCATCGGTGGGCTGATGACTCTTCTTGGAATCATTGCTCTTGCAATGCCTCTTTTAGTCTCTTTTGCAATAGAAACCTTGATAGGAATCATTCTTATGGTTACGGCTCTCTCTCAGGCAATAGCCTCATATAGGGGCTTTGCTGATGGAGACAAACCTTGGCAGGAAGTAATTATGACGATAATCGCTTTTGTAGCAGGTTTTATATTCCTCGCCAAACCAATGGCGGGAGCTCTGACAATAGCATTCCTTCATTCGTTTTACTTCTTCTTGGAGGGAATTTTCAAGCTACTGGAGTATTTCGCCTTAAGAAAAATTTACGGCTCTATTTGGATGCTTTTCTCCGGCATAATTGCACTCTTTCTTGCTTTTGCCATGTGGAATAATCTAATAACTGCTGCTTCCATGATAGGCATTGTTTTTGGAGTCAACCTTCTTTTTGGAGGAATAAGCTTCCTGTTGATAGGATACGGCTGTTCTAAATACAAAGCTTAATCAGCAACACTTCTACTATATATTTTAAAAAAACAGGCGAGCTTTTATTTGGCTCGCCTGTTTTTCTATCTAATGATGTCAGAGACTATCGCTTTTGACGCATTTATAAAATCATTCGGGTTAAGCTTAAAAAGCAAGCCCCTCTCCCCCGCGTTAATTAAAATAAAATCAAAGTTTAACGCGCTTTTATCAATGTAAATTGGATAGTTTTTTTTCGCTCCAATCGGGGAGCAACCCCCTCTGACATATCCGGTCAATTTTGTAACTTCACTTAGTTTAACAAGCTCGGTTCTTTTGTTGGCGCTTATATGAGCCAGAGCTTTTAAGTCAAGCTCTCTCCCGCCTGGGACACACACCATAATAACTCCGCTTTTGTCCCCGCGAACGCAGAGTGTTTTAAAAGTCTGTTCCTCCGGAACATGGGTTTTGGCAGCTGCATCTTCTGCAGAAAGCTCGACTTCATCTATCTCGTATTCAATCAGTTCAAACGGCACTTTATAACCTTCCATTATCCTTACCGCATTGGTCTTTTTATGAGTCAATATTGTCATTCCCTTCTCTTACATATAATATTACTATAGTGCAATATTCATACAAGGGAAGAGGGTATTTTATGAAAGGATATTTTGACGGTGCTGCTCGCGGGAATCCCGGCCCTGCTGGTGCAGGTGCGCTTTTGATAGATGACAACGATAATATCATATGGGAGACAGCTCGCTCTCTTGGAACCAAGACCAACAACGAAGCAGAATATTCAGCTCTTATCTTACTGCTAAAAGCGGCAAAAGAACGAGATATAATGCGACTTGATGTCTATGGCGACAGCAAGCTTGTCATCTGTCAGGTTTCCAAACAGTGGAAGATTAACTTACCTCATCTGCGTGCTTTGGCAGAAAAAGTATGGGACATAACAAAAGATATGAATGTCTCGTACAAATGGATACCGAGAGAGGAAAACACGCTTGCGGATAATCTCTCAGATGAAGCTATAGATTCATCCCTATAACAAAGAAATATATTTAGATTTTATTTGCTACTCAGCCTCTCTTTTCGAGGCTTTTTTATTATCTAAAACCACAATACATATTTGCTGTATTTTTCTTATATCTTTCTTGTTGTTGACTAATTTAGTCGCACCATTATAATTCAAGCTGTACTCCTTATACTTTTTTTGATTGTATACTCTTTTTTCCACGCAAATATTATTTTATTTTGAAAACTCACTCGACTAAACGCTTCTTATATTTAAAATTTTTATTACAATTAAGTTACAAAAGGGGTAAATAGATGATAGAGATTAGAAATCTACACAAATACTTTGGAGAGATAAAGGTTTTGAGCGATCTTTCTATGAGTATTCAGGAGGGCGATATCTTCGGAATCGTCGGACACTCGGGAGCAGGTAAATCAACACTTCTTAGGTGTTTAAATGGGCTAGAATCATATCAAGAGGGCTCTGTAAGGGTAATGGGGAAAGAAGTACAAGAGCTTAATCCAGATGAGCTAAAAGAGCTTCGACGCAACATGGGTATGATATTTCAGAATTTCAATCTCATGAATAGAAAAAACGTTTTTGAAAATATTCTCTTCCCGCTTGAAGTTTGGGGCATTCCAAAAAAGGAAGCCGCACAAAGAGTGGAAGAGCTACTCAAACTCGTCGGGCTCAGTGAAAAAAAAGATGAGAAAATTCGCAATTTAAGCGGTGGACAGAAACAGCGAGTCGGTATAGCAAGGGCTTTAGCTTTGAAGCCCAAAATCCTTCTCTGTGATGAAGCGACTTCTGCTTTAGATCCAAAAACTACTATCTCCATACTTGAGCTTTTAATGGACATCAACAGAGAGTTGGGAGTGACGATTATTGTGGTTACTCACCAGATGGAAGTAGTGAAAATGATATGCAACAGAGCGACAGTACTGGATGCCGGCAAAATTGTCACGTCGGGAGAAACTGACAACCTTTTCCTATGCCCGGGAGAAGACCTCAAAAAATTAATAAGCGATGATTATGCCGTTATTCCCTCAGGGAAAAATATAAGACTCATGTTCCCTCGCGAGATAGCAAATGAAAGTATAATTACAAAAATGGCAAGAGAACTTGATACAGATTTTTCCGTTGTAGGAGGCAAAATTGAAAGATATAGAGAGAACGTAATGGGCTTTCTCATCATAAACGTCGCAGATGAAAGTTTCGACAAAGTGATTCAATGGCTGAGAGACAACAAGATGTATTGGGAGGTAATGTAATATGTTGGGTGAACTCCTTTTTGCTCTTTGGGAAACGACATACATGGTTGTCCTATCAACGTTTTTTTCCGGAATCTTCGGTTTTTTTCTGGCAATCGTTATGGTATTGACGGGAAGCAACGGGCTTCGACCAAACAAAACTCTTTATTCTGTTTTGGATTTCGTTGTTAATCTTCTTCGCTCATTCCCTTTCATCATTCTTATGATAGCCATCATTCCTCTGACAAGATTAATTGTTGGAACATCTATTGGAAGCACTGCCGCTATTGTTCCTCTTACCATAGCCGCCACGCCTTTCGTGGCGCGCATAATGGAGGGGAGCCTTTTGGAAGTAGATCATGGCGTTGTAGAAGCAGCGCGCTCTTTTGGGGCCAAAGATAGACAGATAATATTCGGAGTAATGATAAAAGAAGCAATGCCGTCAATCATCTTAAATTGGGCTGTCGTTGCAATAAACCTTCTCGGCTATTCGGCAATGGCCGGTGCTGTCGGAGGAGGAGGTCTTGGAGACCTCGCGATAAAGTATGGCTATAACCGTTTTCAAACTGACGTCATGATTTATTCTGTCGCAATACTCATAGTCATGGTTCAAATTATACAAACAGTGGGGAACATGATATATGAGAAGATACGATAAAAGCCCCGATTAAGTTATAAATTAACAATATTTTATTATTCTATTTACTAAAGAAAGAGGAGAGAAAAATGAAAAAAATAATATTGGCAGTTTTTGCTACTTTGATAATAGCAACCTCCTCCTTTGCGGGAACAAAGACCATTACTGTCGGAGTTACTCCATTTCCCCACAAGGACATTATGATTGTTGTAAAGGATCTCCTTGCAAAAGAAGGATACAATTTAGTTATAAAAGAATTTACGGATTATGTGACTCCCAACACGGCACTTGCAGAGAAGAGCCTCAACGCAAACTTTTTCCAACACATTCCCTATTTGGAAAACACTATTAAAGAAAAAAAACTAAATCTCACTTGGGTTGCAAAGGTTCACATTGAGCCGTTAGGACTTTATTCAAAGAAAATCAAAGATATTTCAGAAATTAAGAATAGAGCAAAAATTGCCATCCCAAACGATGCTACAAACTGTGCCAGAGCGTTGAGACTTCTTGAAAAGAATGGCTTGATAAAGGTAAAAGAGGGAGAGTTGATTACGGCGAAGGACATAACTAGCAACCCCAAAAAACTCAAGTTCCGTGAATTGGATGCAGCACAACTCCCACGTACCTTAAAAGACGTTACCGCTGCCGTTATAAACACGAACTTCGCAGTCGAGGCTAATTTAGTACCATCAAAGGATGCCATCGTAATTGAAGGCAAGGATTCTCCATATGCGAATGTTGTAGCAGTACGCGAAGCGGACAAAGAAAATCCGGAGATTAAAGCTCTTATAAAGGCAGTCAACTCAAAAGAAGTGAAAGATTACATAACAGAAAATCTTGTGCCAAAAGGAATAGTTCCTGCATTTTAAAAATTACGACAGTATATAAAAAGTCGCTTAATCAAATTGATTAAGCGACTTTTTTATTATTAATATTATTAATTTTATATATTAGTCGAACATGTCTCCGGAGACATTTATCAAGCGTGTAGGTCCTTGTGAATAATCATCATGCTGTCTCTTAAGCGGAGGTGTACCTTTCTGTCTTGTAACTTTTCGTTCTTCACGTTTTTCAACTGCGGGCTTTGGCTCTTTCGGTTTAACCGTTTTAGCTTTTACTTTAGCAACTATCTCTGTTGTGGGGGTGCCCTCCGGGACAATTGCCAACGTATAGCCCAAAGGTTCCAGAAGCTTCAGCATTGTATCTATACGAGGCATTGAGCTTTTATTTTCAAGTCGAGCTATGGCTGACTGTTTCATGCCTACATGTGTAGCCAGTCCCTCCTGAGTAAAACCACAGGCTTCCCGAGCTTCGGTTAATTTGTTGATCAGAGATACACCTACACTTATTTCATTTTTCTTGTCTTTTACAGAGAAACGTTTTGTTGTCTTAGTCTTAGCCATTGGGAGCTCCTTTCTATAAAAGCTTTAATAGCTTTACTATTTGGTCAAGTCAATATATCACAGTTGTTATTATTTTTCAAGTGTTTGGGTTGTATAGAGCTTGGCGACGTTATTTGCCTTTTTAGAAAACAGATATCAAATATGATTTTACCTAAACATTATAGATATATACTATTTTCTCACTCTTAGTTATTTTTTTCCAAAGAAAGGAGATATTCTTTTATTTTTAGTCCACCTCCGAAACCCACGAGTGCACCGTCTGCTCCCAAAATGCGATGACATGGAATGATTATTCCAATTGGATTTCTGTTTGCCGCCATCCCGACGGCACGGCATGCTTTAGGGCTTCCCACGCTCTCAGCTATTTGCTTGTAGCTCCGAGTATTGCCGTAAGGTATTTTTATGAACTCATTCCAACAGGAGGATTGAAAAGCTGTTCCATCCGCCTTAATAGGCAGATCAAATTTTTTTCTGCTTCCTTCAAAATATTCTTTAAGCTGGGAATAAGCTTTTCTGATAAGTTTAGATTCTTCTAAAATTGCATTCTTGTTTTCTTCGTAAGTTCCCTCGAAGTCAATGTTTGTGATAAAGTCATTTTCCTCTGTAATAGTGAGTTTCCCGATGACATCGAAATCATAAATATAATATTTTTTCAAAATGATGTCCCCCCATTCAGACTTTTGTCTATTATACTTCTTTTAATTCTGTAGTTTAAAATTCCTTTTTCTTAATAGATAAAACCTACATGGACTTTGTCTGACAAAAAAAGAACATCCCCACTTAAACAAGTAGGGATGTTCTTTTTTCGCTGAAATGCGATATTTATTATTGTATTTAATATTAACGTTTTGAGAACTGTTTGCTTGCTCTTGCGCCCTTCATTCCAACTTTCATACGTTCGACCATTCTCGGGTCTCTCGTCAAGAATCCGGCTTTCTTAAGAGCGGTACGAGTGTTGGGGTAGAGTTTTTGAATTGCTCTTGCAACACCAAGGCGGATTGCTCCTGCCTGGCCTGTAAGACCGCCACCATGTGCGTTTACAAAAACGTCAATTTTGCCCTGAACTCCTGCCACTTCCAAAGCTTCTACTGCCTGTGATGACCAGTAGTAGCGGGGAAGATATTCTTCCACTTCACGATTATTTATAAGGAACTTTCCGTCACCTTCACAGATGCGAACACGGGCAATGGCATTCTTTCTTCTGCCTGTACCCCATGTAAATACTGTATTGGGTTTGGCTTTTACTTTAGGTCTTGCCACTTTCGCGACTTTGGGAGCATCAGCTTTTTTTACTGTTTCTTTTTTAGGAGCTTCTTTTTTGACAGTCTCCTTTTTAGCTGCTTCTTTTTTGGGTGCAGCTTCTTTTTTCACTGCCGTTTCCTTAGTAGCTTTAGCTTTGACTTCTTTTGCTGCTGTTTCCTCTACTGTCATATCTTCTTTATCTGCTGCTTTAGCCATTATTGATTTCCCCCCTATCCTTTAGTCTAGCTGTTCAGGCTTCTGAGCTGCATGTGGATGGCTCGAGCCGGGATATACTTTAAGTTTGCGATACATTGCTCTGCCAAGCTTTGTCTTGGGAAGCATTCCCCAGACAACTCTCTCTATAAGTCGCTCTGGACGGCGGTCAAGAATTTGTTCGTAGGTGAGTGTTCTGAGCCCACCCTGGTAACCGCTGTATGTGCTAATTGTTGACTGTGTAAGTTTTTTGCCTGTGAGCCCAACCTTTGCCGCATTTGTTACCACGACAAAATCTCCCGTATCGACGTGGGGTGTATATGTTGGTTTGTGTTTTCCCGAAAGAATACGGGCTATCTGAACTGCAAGACGGCCTAGGTGTTTATCTGTTGCGTCTATGACGTACCATTTACGTTCTACCGTTTCACCTTTGGCCATGAATGAACGTGTGCCAATCATGGATATTCCTCCTAATAATGTTTGAATCTTATTCTTTTAATTTAATATATATTCTCAAAGCATCTCTACTGTCCTCGTCAAAGTCATATGTGTGCGAAGTTCACATCTTTTGACGGAACGTTGTCTGCGTTCGGGGGAATGCAGTCAACTGACTAGAGTACGCGTTTAAGCCTCGGATTAGGGATTATTCCCGGCAGACGCCCTCTCTTTGCTATGGGGTTTCCGTCCACCATTTTTATATCCATAGTCATATCTCTGTTTACTGCGTGAGCTATGTAGCTGCCCACACCAAATACTTCTGCTCCTGCTTCTTTCAGAAGCTTTATGCGTTCCGGCGATAGACCGCCCGTTGCTATAACTTTGACTTTAGAAAATCCTGCTTTATCACGAGTCCAACGAACTTCTCTTACAAGGTCGGGGGTAACTCCGCCTCTTTCTCCAGGAGTATCAAGCCTGACTCCGCTTAATTTATCCCCAAGACAGTCCGCCACTCGGAGAGTTTCTTCAACTTCATCCTTGAATGTGTCTACTATAACTATTCTCGGTTCATTTTCGGGAACCGTTTGATCGTACACTTTTGCAAGCTTAACAGTATCGCCCATGAGCAACACTGCAGCGTGAGGTACAGTACCTTGAGGCTCTTGACCACATAATTTTGCAGCCAATATACAGCTTATTCCCTTGCATCCAGCTATTCTTGCAGATCTCTCCATTACTGATGCAACTGCCGGATGTACGTGGCGTGCACCAAAACAGAGAACATCGCAACCATCTGCGGCATCTACACAATTCTTAGCGGCAGTAGCCCAACCGGTGGATGAAGCCAGCATGCCAATAAGTACAGTCTCATACATGCCGAAAGATTCATAGCTCCCTGTTATGCGCATTACAACTTCTTTAGGTGCAAAAGGCTCTCCTTCAGAAAGAGCCTCAACCTTTGGAGGATTCGGAAGAGTACGTAAAAGTCTCAATGCCTCTTCAACTCCGGCAAAAATTCCCTCTTGCCTGGCGAATATTTCCGCAACGACTTCGGTCTCAAGAAGGCCGGAAGCTCTTAAGACATCTCTGCTTTTGATAAAATATATGTCTGTTGTCCAACCACTCAGAATTTCTTCATGAGTTGCGGAGAATAGACGATCTTTTATCTCTTTATATTCGGCGATATCTTTCTGTTTGTCTAAACGCTTGAGAGACATATATCTCTACCCTATTTATCTTGCGACTACTTGCAATATGGACAATATTATAAAAGCGACAAGCAATCCCCAAGTAATCTTTGTTACAGGGGTCATTCTCTGCCATGTGCTGCTCTTATCAAGCTGAGCTCCACCAGCTCCAAAAGCACCTGTAAAACCGCCTTCTTTTCTATGCTGTGAGAGAACTACACCCAAAAGAGAAAAACTTACGAGTAAGTGAAGAACTCCAAGTAGGATTTTCACAAACCACACCTCCAAAATATCTATAAATTAACTTTTGTTAAAGTAAAAAGGTATTATAACACATTAAAAGTTCGTTTTTCATACAGTATCATATTGTATCACAGGTATAAGCCTTTCGGCTATATCTTTTATTGCTAGTGCCCTATGAGAAATTTTTCTTTTTACCTCATCGCCAAGTTCTGCGAAAGTTTTATCGTATCCAGTCGGCATGAAAATAGGGTCATAGCCAAATCCGGCAGATCCTTTAGAGAAGGAAGTAATGAGACCTGTACAACTTTTTTCAGATACAATTATTCTTTCGGTCTCTGGGAAAAAGACTACTATACAGCAAACAAATTTGGCACTTCTATCTTCTTTATCCTTTAATGAATTAAGCAGCCATTCAACTCTGTCCTCGTCGCTGCCTGGAACGATACGGGCAGAATGTATCCCCGGAGCCCCGTCAAGAGCAGAGACTTCGATTCCACTGTCATCGGCCATGGCGGGAAGCCCTGTAACCCTTGCCCAAGACCGAGCTTTTAGAAGAGCATTCCCGTAATAACTGTCTTCCGTCTCTTGAACCTCAGAATAATTGGGGAAGTCACCACCAAAGAGAAGCTCTGCTTGAATTTTTTCCAAAACTTCTTTTATCTCATAAAACTTATTTTTATTTCCACTTGCCAGAACTATTTTCATATTTCGAAAAGTTTATTTTCTTTTTCTGTAAGATTGAGCGTCTCACGCTGTATGGCGTGCAACTGCTTTATCCCGCTCCAGCCGAGATCCAATATCTCATTGAGCTCCGAGCGAGAAAAAACTCCGCTTTCTCCGGTGCCTTGAAATTCTACAAAGTCACCTTTTGAGGTCATAATAAGATTGGAGTCAACCTCAGCGGTCGAGTCCTCTTCGTAGCAAAGATCTAACATCGGTACTCCGCCGACTTTGCCGACACTTACTGCTGCAATTTGAGTCTTTATCGGGATTTCTGTAAGTAGTTCATTATCGAAAAGCCAGCGTAATGAATCAAAAAGAGCGATAAAACCGGCGGTGATTGAAGCAGTCCTCGTACCCCCGTCAGCTTGGATTACATCGCAATCAATGGTTATCATTCTCTCACCAAGCCTTGTCATGTCAACAGCAGCACGAAGGGAACGTCCGACAAGGCGCTGTATTTCACTGGTTCTTCCATTTAATTTGCCTTTATTTACATCCCTCATCACTCTCTGATGTGTGGCACGAGGGAGCATTGAATACTCACCAGTTATCCAGCCTGTACCCAAACCACGTAAAAATGGAGGGACTTTTTCTTCTACAGTTGCAGTACAGATTACCTCCGTGTTCCCCCATTTTATAAAAGAGGACCCCTCCGCATATCGATTGCAAAAACGTTCAATTTTTATCGGGCGTAATTCGTTATTTCCTCTTCCGTTTAATCTCAATGTACTCATCTTAATTCATCGTTTCCCATGGTTTTGAAAGATCTATAGTTGTTTTATCTTTGATTTCATTGCTGTCTAAATAAAACTTTATTTTTTTGACAGGGGGGAAGTTCTTGGCTACGGTTTTTAGCATGCCGGTAGGAACCACCGGTGCGTCCTTTTTCCCCAAACTTTTAAGAGATGTCATAAACTCCTTAGACACATCTACGTAAGCCCAATCTCCGCTAAAAAAAACGCTTATAAGGCGTACGTCATTATTTAATATATTGAGCTCTTTTAATGTATCTATATACATAGATATTATTTTCTTGGCATCTTCTTCCTTGAGACCTTTTTTAATATCTGTAGTTCGTTCTCTAAATTTCCCATCTTCAGGAATATATATTACATAGTTTGCACCTTCGTCTATTATCTGAGGAAGCTGCTCTTTTTTTATTTGATTTACTTCTGTTCCGCTTCCGACCACGTCTCCAACCATTCGACCATCATTTTTCCTGTCAGCCCACTTGAAAAAATAGTTTGCACCCATATATCCGGTCGCAAAAAATATTATAAGAACGGCAACCCAAGCAGAAATCCTGACAAGAAGGGGAGCTCTTTCGAAATCATCCTCGTATTCGTCATCGTAATCTTCGTAATTGTCCTGGTAGCCACCTCTATCTATGGCTCTACGTCTTAACTGTTTCTGGAATGAATCTTCTTTCGGATATCTTTGAGAAATATCATCATTTTGTACAAATTTCTCATCATCAACATCCTCTCTTCTTCGCTGCGAAGAACGAGAGGCGGAGCTTCTGCGTCTTACCGCAGGCTCATCTAAAGCACGACCCTCTATTTCTCTTTCTCTGTATTTACTTCTGTCGTCGTCCAAATCTCTCATTAATACTCCTCCTACAAAAACCTAACGTGATACTACGGGATTGCTATTTACATATGAGACTATACTATCAGCAAAACTTGATGTAAGTGCATTAAGGTAGCTCTCCGTCTTTAATTTTTGTGCCTCATTTGCATCCGTGAGATAACCCATTTCAATTAGCACTGCGGGCATTCCCGCTCCTCTCAAAACGAAAAATGGTGCTTGAGCAACCTTCCTCATCGGAAGTCCTGTGTTTTTTGCATAGTTATGCATAACTTCTATCAATCTTGTGCTTTCTCCTATTTTATCGTTTTGCTGCATATCTCCCAAAATTTTTAATAGTAGCTGTGTTCTTTTGTCGGCTTTTGCTGCCACGTCAGCTGCGCTCTCGCTGCCACCGGAAAGCTCTCTGTTTTCGTATATTGCCAACTGCATTGCATCTTTGTCCGATGGAAGAGCCATGATATAGAATTCAAGCCCAGCTGCTTTTTTCCATTTAGGCATAGCATTGCAATGCATGCTAACAAAAACATCAGCCTGGTTTTCATTTGCAAAAGCGGTGCGTTGTGCCAACTTTAGATAGACGTCTGTTTTTCTCGTGTAACGAACGTCCATTCCCTTTTTCTCCAAAAGTGAGCCCAATAAAAGTGTGGCTCTTAGATTTATATCCTTTTCTCTGACTCCATTCGCTACTGCACCGGGGTCATGTCCACCATGGCCTGCGTCTATTACAACAATGGGTTTGCCGCCAGATCTAGGTGCAACTGAAGTTGCATCTGCAGACAAGCTCGGCGTTGCTGGCTGTGCGGCAGGCGGAATCGTTGCAGTCGCACTGTTCCCAGTTTTACTTACGACAGGAGCAGCCGCTACCTTTTTTTCGTTTTTGCCCGATCCTTTTGTAGCTTCGGATATCGCCGTAGCCGCAGGGGATACATAAGGTTTGTTCTCTGTCGATGCTGATGACTCAAAAGGTTTATCCCAGCTTATTTCTGCCTTTTTCCCTATAGAAGCATAAAATTGATTTAAAATATGCAACATTGATTTTGAATCTACCCACCAATGGCTGTCTGAGATGGCAATGGGCGAAGGCAAACTGACAAGTGTCCCCGCACTCCTTACGACAGTAGCACCACTCCAAAACTCCATCTTTTTACCGTCAAAAAGAACCACAACTGCTTGAGGATTAGAAGTTCTAGCCATTCCAAGCGATTTGATTACCTCTTCTATTGCGACATCTTGACCTCCATGTGAATTTTTGCGGGTGGAGATATCCCCTTTTTTAATCTCACCGTAATAAAGCTCCTTTGTCTCCGCTGAAACCGAAACTGCCGCCACGGCAATAATAAAAAAAGAAAGAAGCAATAATTTAAATATATTTTTAGTCGCCTGCAATAACAATACCTTCCACCACCACTGTCGGCGTCGCAACAGAGCCGAAATATTTTAAATCTGATCCTACAACTGTAATCCTTTTTATAAAGTCCAATAAATTTGATGCTATGGTAACTCCGCTAACGGCATGAGTGAGTTCGCCGTTCTCTATCATAAGGCCTTTTGCCCCGATAGAAAAATTGCCGCTTATGCTGTCTACTGTATGAAGTCCCATAAATTCCGTAATGTAAAGACCCTTTTTAATACTTGATATAATGTCCTCTCCGCTCTCTGTTCCTGGTTTTAAAATTATATTTGTAGTGTCTACATCAGGCAGAGAGGAGAGACCTCTACTGGCATTTCCCGTAGATTGTACCCCATCTTTCCATGCATATTGAAGGTTATATAAATATGAAGAGGCGATACCATTTTCTATCAATAAAGTTTCTCCTGTGGGAACTCCTTCAGAATCCCAGCTGGAACTGCCGCTCTTCCATGCTATTCTACCGTTATCTATCAGTGTAATGCAAGGTGATGCCACCTTATTGCCGAGCTGTCCCTTCATCATAGAGCGTCCTTTGTGAATTTCAGGTGCGCAAAACAGATCTGCTACTATGTCAATTAAGGATGCGGTTGTTTCCTGATCCAAAACAACGGAATATGTCCCCGTTTTAATCGTGGATGCACCCAAATAAGAGATGGCTTTTCTAACTGATTCTGCGGCAGAGTATCTTATATCCAGTTCATCAAGTTTTCTTGAACTTTCTCCATAAGCACCCATTTCCGTAGAAGTTCCATCACTTACGAGAAGAGCTACCCCACAGCTAGCCCTTGTTGCACTCTCCCAACCGGAAAGTCCTGTTGTGGTACAGTAAAAAGAGGAGCCATATCCGTCCTGCCAACCTGCACTTCTCACGGAGATAATCCTTTTATCCATCGACTTGGCATGATTGTTCATCTCTAAGCAGTAGTTCATTCTATCTTCAGAAGTTATGTCGTATATTCTAGGATCTTCAAGAAAGAGAGAAGGGTCGTTAACCAGCTTGCCACTGTAAAGAGAAATCCCCTCTTCCGGTTCAGAATTACGACAGTTCGCAATGCTCCATTCGAGAAGTTCTTTGACAGAAAAACGATCCATAGAATTTCCATATGAAATCCCCTGCCTGCCATCCGACATGATAGTTCTAATGCCTATTCCTACGGATGTCCCGGAAAGAGATTCTTCTACCTCTCCATCCATTAAGGAAAGCTGGGTAGAACGTCCCTGCACATAAAGAACATCAGCACCTGAGACACCCTGTTTTTTTGATTCATCCAATATCCAGGAGGAGAGTGCCTCTATTTCACTGTTTCTGGGAAATTTTTTCATATGGAGAGTACTCCCGCTATTATTGATGAAGCTATTTCTACGTCTTCTTCATTTACGTCAAGATGAGTGACAAGTCGGATTCTATCCTTACTCATAGCATTTAAGAGAAGCCCCTTTTGAGAACATTTAAAAATAAATTCATCAGAACTAAGTCTGTTTTTGGGGAGTCTAAAAAATATCATATTTGTCATATTTTCCACTCTTTCAACTTCTATCCCCTTCTCGGCAAGAAGTTCGAACAGGGTTTTAGCATTTTTATGATCATCATTCAATCTTTGAATATTATTTTGAAGAGCGAAAAGTCCGGCCGCAGCGGCTATGCCGACCTGCCTCTGAGCTCCGCCCAAACGCTTGCGCCATTTTTTCGCATTTGCGATAAATTCGGATGTCCCGCACAGCATAGAGCCCATAGGGGCACCCAAACCCTTAGAAAGACAAAATTGTATACTATCCACTTCTTTTGTATATTCTTTTACATCAACAGAGTGAAGAGTGGATGCGTTGAAAATCCTGGCTCCGTCAAGATGTACATGCAGCCCCAGCCGTTTCCCCTCTCTTGCAACTTCTGCAAAATCAGCGGGAGCTGTCGCAATTCCGCCGGCATAATTGTGTGTGTTTTCCAGTGCGAGTATGGTTGTCTGAGGTTGATGTATGTTACCGGAGATACGACTCGTTTTTTCTATGTCTTCTACTTTAGGAATTCCACAGTCATCGTCCAGAGGATAAGGGCATAATCCAGCAACGGCTGAAAAGGAACCTGCCTCTGAATACCAGATATGAGAAGATTTTCCGGCCAATAAGCTTTCGCCCGGACGACCTATAGCAAGAAAAGCTATTAGATTTGCCATAGTTCCGGAAGAGGTATAAAGAGCATTTTCTTTGCCAACGAGCTTGGCCGAATATTCCGAAAGAGCATTCGCAGAGGGATCATCTCCGTATATGTCATCTCCCACGGAAGCGGATGCAATGACTTGTCTCATTTCTTCCGTAGGCTTTGTGACTGTATCGCTGCGAAGGTCAATTATTTTCTGCATGACAGCTCTCCTCTTTTTTAACAGATTGAAGTTAAACTATATGTTTTTTGACTAGCTTTCGACTACTTGTTAAATTGATACTCCGAGCCTTGCCCATGGTAAAAAATCTTCTGTTACCACATGTCCCAAAGTCGCGCTCGGTCTTGTCGCCCCATGAAAGTCTGATCCGGCCGTGGAATATAGGTCAAATTCGTTTGCCCATGCAAGACATTTGTAGGTTTCTTCCGGAGTGTTCCCCGTATATATTGACTCAACTCCCCATAGGCCGGCATCTTTTAATCTTTTTAAAAGCTTTTTCAGCTCTTCATCATCCAACCTTGTGTGAAAAGGGTGAGCTAGCACGGCTACACCGCCAGCGTTATGAATGAGCTCAATACATTTTTCGGGAGAGAGCCGTTTGCGAGGCACAAATGCTACTCCGCCTCGTCCCAGATATTTTGAAAAAGCCTCGGCTCGCGATGATACATAGCCACGTTGCATCATAACAGTAACTATGTGGGGACGGGCAACGACCTCTCCGCCTGAAACTATTTTCACATCTTTTAATTCTATATCCATTCCCAGGTTTTGTAATTTTTTACAAATTTGGGCATTTCTCTCATCTCTATTTACTCTTATTTCTTTTAACGAGCTTTCGAATGCATCAGACTCAATATCTATTCGATACCCTAATATATGAAGCATAAAGCTTTCATCGGCAGAAAGTTCTATTCCGCTTAAAGCGTTCACACCCTGTTTTTTGCACTCTTTCATAAACGAAGCAACTCCTGATGTGGTATCGTGGTCTGTCAGACTTATCAACGAAAGGCCTCTCTTTTTAGCGGCCTTAACTATCTCTTCGACTGAGTAACTTCCGTCTGAATGGGTGCTGTGTATATGCATATCAATTGTAATCATTTGTACTAGTCGTCTCCTTTTTCAGATTCGGAAGTCGGCGAATGAGGGTATATTAACTGTGCAATCACGAAAGCTATGGATTGCAAATGCAAGAGGTTGACTGCTGAAAAGTCATTCGTATTGGGAGATTCTATCCCCAACACCCCAAATTTATCTCCCCTTGATTCAAGGGGAACCACCATCATGGAACAAGTGTTGCGCCAAAGAGGCAAATCTCTTGAAACATCTACGTTCCCTGTGAAATACGCTCTGCCTGAAGCAAAAACTTTCCACATTGAAGAACCGTTTCTCTTTAGCTTCGTTTCAGGAGAACCTTCACTTTCCGGCAGATATAACCGGCCGTAGATGTCTTCAATGGCAATCACAACTTCACATTCAGGGAATATCTTTCCAATCTGTTCGAGAGAGAGGTCAATTACTTCAGTAAGGTTCTTTCCTTTGGAGACCTTTGCTCCCAAATTATTCATTATCGGCAGCAGTCTGGTTGATTTCTCTTTGTAGTAAAGCATAAATCCACCAACTGTAAAAAGGAGAATTAAAAGCGATAGCATCTCAAGCCAAGAAAAAACCCCGCCCAACGTTCCTATCACGGCCACTATTAGGCAAATAATCAAATTCGTTTTATAAGACCATCTGCCCGACTCATTAAGACCAAGAAAAGGGATAAGTATAGACGCCACGAAAAGCGGTGGGGAGTTAAGATAGGAGCTTACAAAAACGGAAAGAAGCATCACTGCAAGCCAGATAAACTGAGGCCAAAACTTTTTCTTTCTAAATAAGTCTTGGAGTTGCTTGTTACCACTGTTCACAGTGTAGAACCTCTCCTGCTAAAGAAATAATATTTATGGCATTCATATCTACAACAGCCACAGAAGCAGGGTCCTTACCCTGTGGTATAGTTGTAGAGCCAGGATTTAAAAAGATAGTATTGCCCTCTCTTATTATTGATGCAATGTGTGTATGTCCGGATATGGCCAAATCAACAGAACCATCCAGTGCAATTTGACGGAAGAGGGGGAAATTGTCTCCATGCATCATGAATATTTTTTTACCGTTCCACCAAGTATAGATATACTGCGGAACAGGCTTGTCCATCATCATTAAATCTGCGTCTGAGTCGCAATTGCCTCTTGAAATAAGCAGTGTTCCCTTATAATCTCTAATAGCATCTGCCAAATCGGCCGGAGTGTAATCTGCCGGTAGCATATTTCTCGGTCCATGATAGATTACGTCTCCTGCATGCAATATAGCATCTACGTCTTTAAAAATAGAGAGTGCAGCTTGCCAAGCGGGCAAGCTACCATGTGTATCGGAAAGTATTCCGAGTTTTCCCTTTTCCTGTAATTTTGAAGACATCTATATTCCACTCCTCATAAACGTTCAATTAAATAAACATATGTATATATTACTACAACAAAAGACAAAAAATAATAGGGTAAAAGTACGAAAAGATAGCTTATAATATCATAATATAAGCAAATTACGAGTCTTTAAATGGAGGAGAATTAATTAAATGGAGATAAAAATGGATATTAATAAGGACAACTTGCCAAAACAGAATATGACGGATTTAATTCGTTCGCTAGAACTCATTTCTGCCAGAGTTTTTCAGTCCCTTCTCACATTGAGCCAAACGGCCAGTTCAACCACACCGGAAATGCAAAAACTTTTTCAAGAGTGGATAAACTGCTTGGGAGATGAAATAGAACGAGAAGTATCGGAAAAAGGAGAAATAGATCCTGAAATTGTCGCTAAGAAAATTGGCGTGGATCAGGCAACCATCATCTCTTTAGCTCTAACCCTTCATAGGCAGGGACATATAAAAATTAAAAGTATAAAGGCTGAGAGTTGCGATTTGCCAAATAGTGAAATCTGCGACTGTCTAAATTCGTAGTATAAAAGAAAATCACATCGAAATGAAAATAATTATTGATGCCGACTCTTGTCCCAAAAACTCTCTTCTGTACACTATTCAAAGCGGAAAAAGGGAAGGCATCCACGTCGTTACCGTAGCAAGCTACAATCATAACATTGAGTCAGATCGGCACATCACGGTTGGAGACAGCTCGCAAGAAGCGGATATCAAAGTAATGAATTTAACTGAGGCTGGGGACTTAGTAATAACACAAGATTGGGGCTTAGCCGCTATGATACTCTCTAAAACTGCGTATGCTCTCAATCCAATTGGCATCGAATATTTACAAGAAAAAATTGATTTCATGCTGGAAGAAAGAGCTATAAAAGCAAAATATCGTAAGAGCGGTGGAAGAACAAAAGGACCTAAAAAAAGAGACAGTGACGATGATCTTCGCTTTAAGAATAGACTGGATGAGATTATTTTCCGGATGCTTAATACTGCTTAGATTCTCGTCTTCTAAATCTTTCAAAAATTAAATGCCAACTTTATTTAAATACCTACTTTTCACAGTAGTCGATGAAAGATTAAATATTTTATATCTTGTTAAATTCAAATCAGGAACAGGGAATAGTGCTGTCATACAATAAATATAATAAATAAGTAGAGAATATAAAAAGAGAGCTCCCGATAAACGGAAGCTCTCTTTGTTGTTGCTTAATCGATTTAAAGATTGTGATAGTTTAGACTATCTGACCTTTGTACCGACGTATGTCTTGAGTTTTCCTGTGAGCTTTGTGCACTGGTTGAGAAGCTGATTAGGTGTTGTACCGTTATCAAGCATCTTTCTCCACTCTTTTGCTTTGTCGTGAAGAAGCTGAGGCTCTGTTTTGCCAAGCATGATTGAGCTTGGGAAAGGTCTGTATTCGCCTTTGTTCTCATCACGGCCCTGGTTCAAGAAGCGGATTTCGCCTCTCTTCATTGCTTCGTAAAGGTCGATGTTGTTGTCATCCTGCCAGCTTGCGATAGCGGCAACGATTCCAGCGTCGTCTTTACGTACACGGTTCATCATAAGTCCGACCACTGTGTCTTTGAATTCTGTCATGAAGTTAAAGTCACCCTGTGAGTCTCCGGCTCCGAAGATGGGTCCGCGATTGTCATAAAGAGGAAGTACTGTTTTGACGAATGTTTCTGATTTGCCAACGCCCTGTGTCTGGGGGTGGAGATCATAGTCGTATTCAGCAATGTATTTTCCGTTTTTCATTTTGTAGGTCATACATTTCATGCCGCGGAGTCCTTCGAATTTGTAGTAGCGCTGGAGTCCTCTGATTGCTACGACAGGTGATGCTGAGCAGATCCAAACGTCGATTCCGTTTGCGTCGAGCTTTTTGATGAGCTCAATCATTTCAGGGGATACGCCTGTGCTCTGACGGAAAGAAACTTTAAACTGACCGGCAAGGCTCTTAATTTTGGGGCTTTCCCATGATTTCTTTGTCCAGTTTTTGACATCGGCTTTACCGAGTTCAACATACATCTTGTGTGATTCGTATGCGAGCTGCTCTGCTTCTGCAGGGGTCATGCCTGTGAAGTAGAAGCCGATCCAAGGATAGGATACTGATACGCTTTCGCTGTCTCCGATTGCATCATAGAGCAAACGTGTTTTTGTTGCGAATTCTTTCCAATCGTCTGTTGCCATCCATTTTGCTTTCTGGCCAACTTTGGAATTGTCTGCTGCAACCCAGCCTTTGTTGTAAAGCCTTGTGTATGCTTTTACTGTGTCTTTGGCAAGCTTGTCAATCGTTGTATGGTTGTAGTCTTTGCCAAGGTCTGCGTGAACGTTGGCAACGCCGGCTGTTGCGATTTTGTAGAGCTCTTCCGGCTTGAATGCGAAACGAAGGTTCTCAAGCTGGTAGATGAAGAGCTGCTCCTGTACGTCTGTCAATGTGATGGTGTTGTCACAGTCAAACATCGCCCAGGGTCTATTTTCCGGATTGTAGTTGACATTGTTTCTTCCGAAAGCATCGAACATCTGGTTGATGACTTTCTTTGACCAGGGTGCCCAATTCTT
>JAAYFL010000018.1 GCA_012728235.1 Synergistaceae bacterium | reverse complement strand
TTCGGCCACCTCCCCATCGCATCGACCGGGCTCTGCCAGTGCGGGGGCATTGGGTGCCTCGAGACCGTCGCGGCAGGATGGGCCCTCAAGGAGAAGGGCGACGGGCTCTCGGCCAAGCAGCTTGCCGGTCTGAATGGATCGAATGCACTCCTTACGGAGGCATGCAAGGCATTGGCTACGGCCCTTATTTGGGCCGCATCCATCACCGGGGCTGAGAAGATCATCCTGGGCGGCGGCATCGCCAACATCGGTGAGGAGTATCTCCAACTCATCAGAGATTTCTATGTCCAACACGCCCACCACGAACTCGCCTCTCGCCCGATCGTGCAATCGGCGCTGAAGGAGCAGTCAACGAACCTTGGCTCGATCGCGGTAGCGCTGGACCACTGGATCTTCAAGAGCTCGGTGCTGCAGGCACTGCAGGGGTATGAAAAACCGCTACCCGAAACCGAGTAGCGGTAACCTCCTAGAGAACCTCAGGACTCCTCTCCCAAGATACGTGTCCACCCGCTGGAACAATCGAAGTGGACCAGAGCAACGACACATATGATTATTGCATGGTTTGTCTGCCCTGTAAAACAAATTCGGCTTGATTCAGCTGTTTTCAGTTCATCTCCGTATAATTCATCGAAAAGAACCCACGATACATCCCAGCACTGTAGATATCGGAGGCGTTCTTACGGATCTTCACCGTCAGCGTTCCTATCGGGGTTCTGTTTTGTACCCCTTCTTTGAAGGTCACAAAGAAAGAAGAGCCATTTGGTTCCACCCGCGTGTTGGCATTATTGTTGTTGTAGAGTTCCAAAGAAATTCTCAATGAATTGTTCTTATCCAGATTCAGGTCATCGACCTGGAAGGAGAGCGTGCCTTTCTTTTCAATGGCAAGATGACTGGAATAGTAAAAATTCAATGACTGGCTCACTTCCCACTGTTCCTGAGAAGGGAAGATGAATTCCATCACGGCATCGTCGGAAGTCAATTCCAAGTCCGCTTCATTGGTGACAACGATTTCAATATCCCTAGGACTTATTGTCCCAACCATTTTGACGACAGCAGGGGAGAAAGTGCGAGGCATATCTTCTACCGCAACAAGGGAGAGCGGTAACATAAAAAGAAGAGATAATATTAAAAGATATCTTCGTATATTCATCATTGCACTAACCATACCACATTGTATCAAACAACTTGATAAAAACAAGGCTGTGCAGGAGTCTGCACAGCCGGACTTTCAAATAATAAAGAATATCAGGAACCTGCAACGCTAAAAGTAATTGTAGCTTCGTATGTTCCTTCTGGAGCTTGGTCAATGGTATTAACTGCAGTAACAGTCGCACCTAGATGGTCAGTACCTGCTACTCTCATCGGACTAACAACAATTTCAGCAGATTGCTTCGAATATGAATTGGTCGCAGGAATTGTGAAAATCGTATATTCACTCGTGGCAGAATTCCAAGTTCCAGTAGCATTGTCGACAGTCACACTTTTAATCTTTACCCTACCAACCTCAGTACCACTCTCGTTCTTGTATACGAAGTCAGATATTGCCATGCGAAGGTAATGAGGACCGGCCATATTACTCTCATATCCGTACTTAACCGTAGGGGGCGTGTCTGCGAATGCACCAACATATGTTTTTGAGGCAAGATAGGATGAACCGTCTACAATACCGTGATAGAATGAACCCCCTATAACCCCTTCTAATGTCACTTCAGGGGTATCATCAAAGCCGATGCCCAATGCTGCAAACAACCCACCCATAGCAATGAGCAGAACCAATGCAAAAGCAATAAATTTTTTATTCATACAATTCTCCTTGGGAGGGTATCTG
>JAAYFL010000017.1 GCA_012728235.1 Synergistaceae bacterium | reverse complement strand
TATTTAATACTTTTGTACAGTAAGAAAAAAAGAGCTGTCAATAAGCCTATGTAGTGGCAGACTGGTCCGAAGACCGTTGATGAAATAGCTGTAACAAAAAGCAGAAATATCCAAAAATCAAAATGAGAACTTTTACTTCCTACTGTAGTCATTGTCCGTCCTGCCTTATTTAAAAAATCTTTCATCAAATGAATTGCCGGAAGCGGCTTCTATTTCCATTACTATCTCAGGCGCTCTCAATTTCATGTGAACTTTCTTTTTAAAGCTAAACACTAAATAACAGATAATTTTTAATGGATTCTTTATCGCGTGTTTCACTCTCAACACAGCTTTCTTAAATTCTCTTTCCGGTTTGTTTTTAATCGAACGGTAGTGATTCATCTTTGTCGCTTTTTTCGCAACAGCGTTGAGTTTAGGATTCTCGTTGGTAGAAACCTCATTAAATTCATATACTTTGTTTAAAGATGCGACAAACCTGCTGTTTCTTGATGAGGAAAGCCCCGTTCCCATCTCATACCAACGGACAAAAAGCGGCAAATAGCCAAAAAGATTGCCTGTTGCCAACATCCAAACAGACATTCCATAATCCTCTAAATCCTTTATTGTCTCTGGTATGGGGAAAGTTCCATCTTGAAAATATCTTGAATGATAAACAAAAGAGGGAGCGCCTATGTAATTTCTTTCTAACAAAAGCTCCAAGGCTTTTTCTGTTGGGCCTTGCAACATTCCCATATAGAAGGGATACGTTGGCAAGTGGTCGTTTACTTCCTGCCACTCAGGGTTAAACTTATATGACTTGTAATAGCCCAGCCATACTAATGGGTCTTGCAGACCTTCCTCTCTCTGTTTTTCAATTTCTTCTGCAATAAGTGAAAATGTCTTCGTGGAATAGTAAGTATCGCCTTGTCCCAGGGGGACAATAATTTCGCCTTTAGCATTGAGAGCGGCGTTGCGATAATTTTTCACTATTCCTAGGTTTTCTGAATTTTTTATAAAAGTGACGTTTTCAAAATATTCTGTATTATTTTTTAACCAATTTTCAATAATAGAAACTGTTTTACCGTCATCAGAAGCATCGTCAGCAATAACCAAATCTTTATATGGATAATCCTGGAGTTTGCACGACTCAAGAGTGGGGATTATACGATTCCCGCCGCAATACGACTGAACGAGAGCGGTAATTTTTATCTTAGACATTTACATTAGTCCCTTCTTATGCAAATATTTATTCTGCTGATTGACTTAATTATTTTGTTATTTTGCACCTTATTATTTATTATAATTAAGTAGATGATGATTTATTCTAATATAAAACTGTAAAATTCCACACCTTTAATAAAATTGTTCTATAATCATACTATAAGGAGGGGTAAAATGAGAATTGCAATAATAATTAACAACATGCATAGTGGTGGCGCTGAGCGCGTAGCACTTACCCTTCTTAACACTCTAATAGATATGGGGCACATTGTCACTTTTGTACTGTTTAAGGAAGAAGGGCCTCTACTGTCGGATATTCCCAAAAACACAGGAATAGTTGCATTGAACGATGAGCCTACCCTTATGGCTGCACTAAACCCATTCTCAGGTCTTAGGAAGTGGCTAAAAAGGATAAAGAAAACAGATGAGTTTGATGTTTTATTAACATCTTCTTCAAAAATAAACAACATCACAGTCTTGGCAAATAAAATAGCCAAGACAAATATTCCCATCGTAATAACAGAACACAATATTTTTTCTGAATTTATAGCGGATAGGCATATTCATCGTCGCATTTATCACTTATCAATGGCAAAATTATTATATAAAAAAGCGGATCTATATGTTGCCGTATCAGATTATGTGAGAAAAGATGCAATTAAGCTGGGGTTAATTTCTGCAGATAAAGCACACTACATTCATAACCCTATAATGTTTAGAGAGGATTTGCAAGAAGGGCTTCATCACTGGTTTGAAGACTGTTCGCTTGAGGTGGTACTTTCCGTCGGCAGCTTCTTCGGAGTGAAAGACTATCCCACACTTGTAAAAGCTTTCGCTCTCCTTCACAAGAAAAGACCGCAAACAAGGCTGATAATTCTGGGTCGTGGAGGTAAAAGGGTTTTAATTGAAGGGCTTGTTAAAGAGCTGCAAATACAAGATTATGTTGATATGCCGGGGTTTCTGAATCCCTATAATTTTATGAAATATTCAAAGGTTTATGTGTGCTCTTCCAAACATGAGGCAAGTTCCCTTGCTGTAGGTGAAGCTCTCATGGCGGGACTGAATGTAGTCAGCACTGATTGCGGCGGCCCGGCAGAACTGCTTGGATTTGGTGAGTATGGACAGCTTGTCCCGGTTGGAGACCATGAAGCTCTTGCTGCTGCAGTGGAAGATGCGATTATAAATCCGATATCTTCAGACGTTCTCAAAGATAGAGCTTCAAACTGGGAGCCGAAACTTATTCTTTCTAAGTATATAGAGCTTATAAATGAAATGCTTCAAAATCGAAACAGTGCTACCTATAAATCTCGGATAGAGGAGCGTATTTATGTTAAAAAATAAAAAGAAAGGCATTCCAAAAGCCGAAGACAAGTTCCTTTGGGTTCGCTTCAGTGCTTTGGGAGATGTTCTTCAGGCACTTTCAGCCGTATTTCTGATAAAAGAGAAGTTCCCCGAAATAAAAATTTCTTTTCTTACAACCGAGCCATATATGAAAATTGTAGAATCGCAGCCATATATTGATGAAGTGTTAATAGGACAGAAAAAGCCTTGGAAGACCTTAATAAAAACAGCCAAAAAAATTAGGAACAACCAGTTTAAATTTGTTGCTTCGACATATAAAGGTTCTCATATGACATTCTTAAATATATTAGCTGGAGTGAAAAACAGATTGGGAGACAGTGTTTCTTTCCCATTCTTCCAAACTCAAAACATTTATTCATGGGCAGAGTTAAATGGGATAGATCTATACAACAGAGAAAAGCCATCTATTTTTGCGACAGAAGAAAGTATTGCTTTCGCAAAAGATCTCTTCCTTCCATATGAAGGGAAGAAAAAACTCTTTGCTGCAATAGGTGCTGGAATCGTCTCCAAAAGGTGGCCTCATGAGAAATGGATTGAATTTTTACCGCCATTAATCTCAGACGGTTGGCAAATTGTTTTAAACGGCCACGGGGAAGAGGAGCGTCTCTTTGCTGAAGCAATAATAGATGAAATAGGCAGCGACTCTATACTTAATTTGGTAAATAGGCTAGATTTTCTAAAGATGGCTGCTGTTGTCAGAGAGTGTGACATGGCTATAGGCAACGATACCGGTCCTCTTCACATGGCATCGCTGAGCGGTATTCCAACCTTGGGGATCTTTGACTATATCCAACCGGCGGAAGTTGGTTATGCAATGCCATGGTTTGCCTGTGTTGTGAGCAGAAATGAACCGCTTCAAACCTTTTATGCGAAAAAACGTTGTCAGTCTGTTCTTGCAGAAATATCATCAGATAAAGTAAGAAGAGCATTTGATTTTCTTGCAGAAAAGTTTCTGTATTAAACAAGAAACAAACGGCACTTTATCTAGACCGTAAAAGACACTAAACAGATAGGGGCAATTTTATGGGCAGAGCACAAGGCAAGGAGAAAGCAGCGATTTTTTTAGATAGAGACGGAACGATAATTGAACTTAAAGATTATCTCCGCTCTTTCAAAGACATCGTGCTGATTCCCACTGCTGTAGAAGCCCTTAAAATTTTTAAAAAAGCCGGTTATTTACTTATAGTGACAACAAATCAAAGTGGTGTTGCAAGAGGTTATTTTACGGAAGATTTTGTAAGAGAAGCCAATGCCAAAATAGCAGATTTATTTTCAGAACAGGGAGTAAAAATAGACTCCTTTTATTATTGCCCCCATCACCCCGATTACCCAAAAGAGCCAGAAAAAGAAATATGCGACTGTCGAAAACCTAAAACGGGGATGATAATGAATGCTATGGCTGACTTTCCAATTAATCTGGCAGATAGTTGGGTAATAGGTGATAATATATCTGATATGGAAATGGCAATAAATGCAAAGATAAAATCAGCTCTTGTAAAAACAGGATACGGCAAAGAGGTTATCTCAAATTATCCGAAGGATCTAAAAATGCCTGATATAGTAGCGGATGACATCTACCAAGCCGCAAAATTAATAACGGCAGAAAGTGGAGAGAATAAATGAGACATTCAACCGTCTTTTCACCAAAATCATTAAGTAAAATAAAAGAACTCTGCATGGGGAGTTTTAAAGATGTTTCAGTCCTCGTTGTGGGCGACATAATGCTTGACAGATACATCTCAGGCAAAGTGCAGCGCATATCCCCGGAAGCGCCCGTCCCCGTTTTCCATATACAGTCAGAATTTTCGACACTTGGAGGGGCTGGCAGTGTCGTCACTAACTTAAGAAGGCTGGGAGTTAATACTTATTTGGTTGGCCGAGTTGGGGATGACTCCGAAGCAAAACATATTGAGGAGATGCTGGAAAAAGAGGGTGTGAAAGAAGCAAATCTTATCTACCGAGGCACATCTTCAGTAAAAACAAGACTTCTTGGAAATGGAAGACAGCAGATGATGCGCCTTGATTATGAAGAGATAATTACACCTCTTTCAGCAGAGCAGCAAGCCTATCTAAAAAACATAGAGATTAAACTAAAAGAAGGTGTCGGTGCCGTTATTTTATCCGATTACGGGAAGGGCATGTTTCTTGAAACTCTGGCAAATGACATAATAAAATTGTGTGAGAAATATGGAACACCGGTTCTAGTAGATCCGAAAGGGGCAGATTGGAATCGTTACAAAGGTGCTTTTGCAGTAACCCCTAACCTATCCGAATTGTCATCTGCTTCCGGAAAACAAGTTGTAAATGAAGATGATTCAGTAGCGAATATAGGAAGAGAGTTAAAAGAGCTTCTCAAAATACAAAATTTAATAATAACACGCTCCGAAAAAGGTGCATCTCTTATCTCACCCGAAAAAACTCTTCATATCCCAGCACACAAGGTGGAAGTTTTTGACGTTTCCGGAGCTGGAGATACGGTTATCGCAGTGCTTTCTGCATCTATTGCCTCAGGATTGGATATAGAGGACTCCCTTAAACTTGCAAATATTGCCGGACAAATTGTCGTTGGCAAAGTGGGAACAGCGCCCATTGAACGCTTTGAACTTTTACAGTACATCGCAAAAGATGAATCAAACGGGAAGTTAATGAGTGCCGAAGATGCAGCCACAAGAATAAGTGAATGGAAAAAAAAGGGAGAAAAAGTTATATTCACCAATGGCTGTTTTGATATATTTCATGCAGGTCATGTTGACAGCCTTACCAGGTCAAGAGCCTTGGGCTCTCGTCTCGTGGTGGGATTAAATTCAGATGCCTCGATAAGAATATTGAAGGGACTCTCCCGTCCTGTAAACAGGGAGGCAGAAAGAGTAAGAGTTCTCTCAGCCATATCTGACGTGGATTTAATAGTTATTTTCGACGAAGAAACACCGGAAAAGCTTCTTTCAATTTTACGCCCCGACGTGATATCGAAAGGCGGAGACTATAAACCGGAAGAAATTGCGGGCAGACAATATGCAAAAGAGGTCGTTATACTGCCACTTATAGAGGGACTTTCAACCACTAAGATAATTGAAAGGATGAATAACGATGGAGAAAAATAAGAGCTGTTTTGATGCAAAAAATATAGAGGCAATAATAAAAGAATCCGCGGAGTTATTTGTCACAATTATAGAGGATAAAGAACTGCAAAATTCAGTTCTTAAGAGCTCAGAACTCATAATAGAAACACTCAAAAACGGAGGCAAAATACTTCTCTGCGGTAATGGAGGCAGTGCGGCAGATGCACAGCATTTTGCAGGAGAGATGGTTGGCTCTTTCATGATAAAAAATAGAGCAGCCCTTTCTGCAATTGCTCTTAACAGCGACACCTCAATTTTGACATCAATCGGCAATGACAGCTCATTTGAAGAAATTTTTTCAAAGCAGGTACAGGCGTTAGGCCGGGCAGAAGATGTTCTTATAGGTATTTCAACGAGCGGCAATTCAAAAAATATAATTAAAGCTTTTGAAGAAGCGAAATGTATAGGCATGAAGCTCATAGCTCTATGT
>JAAYFL010000016.1 GCA_012728235.1 Synergistaceae bacterium | reverse complement strand
GGGATGTCCTTTTGCTATTGAGTAAAAAATTCACGTATTGTGACACAAGTTCCGTAATATTAAGTTTAGCGGGATCCATTTCTCTGCCTTCAACAAGATGACAAAGTAAATCCAAAGGACCCGAAAATGATCCTAATTGAACTTCGAAATTCTCAGATTCTAACTCTGTTGTCAGAACAGACAAATCATCTTCTTTTTTCAAATTATCACCGACGTAATAGCCCCATGGCTGTAAACACTTCATCCATAGTTGCCTCTGCCACTTTCTTTGCTCTTAATGCTCCTGCTTCAAGTATTTGTTTTAAATCATCATCTTTATTTTCAAATTTTGCGCGACGAGCCAATATTGGATCCATTGTTTCTTTAACATGAGCCATAAGTTTTTTCTTACAGTCTACGCAACCAATAGTTGCATTACGACACCCCTTGTCTAACTCGAGCAATTCATTTTGATTTTTATTAAAAAATTTATGTACATCCCATACAGGACATTTCTCTGGGGTACCTGGATCAGTTCTCCGCTCACGTGCAGGGTCAGTTGTCATTGTTCGCAACTTATTCCATACAGTATCCATATCATCTGCAATATTTAGTGCATTATTATAAGATTTACTCATTTTTCGGCCATCAAGACCAGGCATTTTTGCTGTTTTAGTTAATAATGTTTCCGGTTCAATAAAAACGTCTCCATATAAATAGTTAAATCTTCTAACTACTTCTCGCGTGAGTTCGAGGTGTGCATTTTGATCTTCGCCAACCGGAACTGCAAAAGATTTGTATAGCAATATATCCCCCGCCATCAAAACAGGGTAGCCCAAAAAGGCATAATTTGAGAGATCTTTGTTCTTTAGATTCAATATTTGCTCTTTATAGGTTGGACATCTTTCAAGCCATCCTAAAGGGGTAATCATAGAAAGGGCAAGATGTAGTTCAGCATGTTGTTTTATATGTGATTGAACAAATATGGCCGCTTTCTCTGGATCTATTCCAACCGCCAACCAGTCTAAGAGAATTTCTTTACAATTAGCTTTTATATTTGATGGATCTGAATAATCTGACATTAGGGCATGCCAATCTGCAATGGCAAAAAAACAGCTGTATTCGTCTTGAAGATTTACCCAGTTACTGAGAGCACCTGCCATATGGCCATAGTGTAACTTTCCTGTTGGTCTCATTGCACTAAATATTCTTTTTTGTTTATTCATTTTGTTCCACTTCTCTTTCTGTATTTCTAAATTGTGATGCGATCAAAGTCTTTTTCTTTTAAAACAATCACCGGTAGAGATGTCTCTTCTTTTATTATTTTTGCCAAGGGTGAAAGTGAAACTCTTTCAACTTCGCCATGGTCAGCAAGAATCAAATTTAACCCCATGCTCAGTATATCCAATCTTAAGTTATAAGACACATCAGAAGTGATAAATACATCCGCTTTTTCTCCTAAAGCATACTCCCACAAATCTCCACAAGCTCCTCCACCTATTGCAATCTTTTTAATTTCTCTGGAGATATCTCCGAATCCTGTAGATTCTGTAATTTTCCATTTATCTTTTAATAATTCCATACATTTTTTCATGCTTATTTTCCCTTGCAATTCACCCACAGCTCCAAGACCCCAAGCACCATTATTAATATTAGGGCTTAGAAGCGGTTTTATGTTTGTTAATCCTATTTTTTGGGCTAAACAAAAATTAACACCTTCATGGGAAGAGTCCCAATTAGTGTGTAGTGCATAAACTGCAATATCCTCTTTTATAGCAAGAGCGATAGCTTTTTGTGTTGATTTATACAAAACAATAGATTTTAAAGGATGAAAAATTGCGGGATGATGAGTAATCATCATTTGACATTCGTTCGAAACTGCTTGTTTAACTGAATCTTCTGTAAAATCAAGCGAAACAGCTATTTTTTTTATATCTGAAGTCGGATCTCCTATCAAAAGACCTGTATTGTCCCAATCTTCTGCCCATTCTGTAGGAATTCTTCTTTTTATTATATTCTTAATATCATCTAGCTTCATAACATCCCCTCCTAAAATGAGAGTAATGAAAGTTGGCACCTTTTTAATAGACAACATTGAATATTATTCATTGTTATCTACAAAATAAAAGGTAATGTAAGGGGCGTCAGATTTAGTCGCCCCCCTATAAGGAATTAAACAAAAAGCTCAGCGATTTGTACTGCGTTAAGAGCGGCACCTTTTAACAGGTTATCTCCGATAACCCACATAGCAAGTGCATTATCTAGCCCTGTGTCCCTGCGGATACGCCCAACATAGACTTCATCTTTTTCTGCAACCAAAATTGGTTGTGGGTATATGTTATCTTGAGGAGCATCCGCAACGATAATACCTGGAGAGCTGGCTAGTACTTCTCTTGCTCGTTGCGGTGTTAATTTATTTTTAAATTGAACGGTTATGCTTTCTCCATGACAGCGAAATATTGGGACACGAACCGTTATTCCACTTACCTTTAGATCAGGAAGATGCATAATCTTTCTTGATTCGTGTACCATTTTCCATTCTTCTTCTGAGATGCCTTCTTCATCAAAGGAGCCAATATGAGGAAGGAGGTTAAATGCGATCTGATGCGGGTATACTCCGGTATCAGATGTTTTTCTACCCTGAAGGAAGTTTGCTGTCTCTTCTTCCAATGCTCGAACAGCACTAATCCCTGTTCCTGCAACAGACTGATAAGTACTAATGTTCATATACGTTACCGAAGCTTCTTTATGTAATGGCCAGATTGCCATCAGAGCCTGAATTGTCGAGCAATTTGGATTAGCTATTATTCCTTTTTTATGATTTAGTGCATCATCTGGGTTTATTTCAGGAATTACCAGTGGCACATCAGTATCCATTCGCCATGCAGAACTATTGTCTATAACTATTGCCCCGGCTTTTGTTGCTATAGGTGCCCATTTTTTAGAAGTTGAACCACCGGCAGAAAAGAGTGCTATATCTACTCCATCAAATGAGTTCTCATCTACAGCTTGAACTGTAATCTCTTCTCCTGCATATTCTATCTTTGTTCCGGCAGAACGTGGTGAAGCTAGAGCTATTAACTTTAAAACGGGAAATTTTCTACGCTCTAAGGTTTTTAATATTTCACGTCCTACAAGACCGGTTACACCAAGGACTGCTATTTTTTTCATTGCCAAATTAGACTGCCTCCTCTCCGATAAATGCATTGTGCAATACCCGTGCAGCTTCATCAGATCTTTTGGAGTCAACAACACATGTTAAAGCTAAAGCAGTTGATGCTATCATTTCTATGTTTATATTTTCTTTTGCCAATACGTTAAACATTTTTGAAGGAACTTCGGGATGATTTGCTATACCTGCTCCAATAATTGTTACGCGTGCAATTTCTGTGTCATATGAAACCCCTTGGGCATCTATTTCATGACACAGGTCTCGGCAAACTTTTATTGCCGTTTCTAAGTGCTCTTTTTTTACAAGAAAACCTATATCATTTACCCCGCCTCTCATGTTGTTCTGTAAAATCATTTCTGTACCTACGCCATTATCTGCAAGGTTCGTAAATAATTTTGCGGCAACACCGGGCACGTCTGGAACTCCATGAAGTACTACTTTTGTGATTTTCGTATCTACCGTTACAGCCTTTATAATAAGACCTTCTGTCACTGGTCTGCTCATAACCCAAGTTCCCTCCTCTTCAGTAAAACTTGAACCGACATAAAGCGGCACGTCATATCTTGCCGCAACTTCAACACTTCTAGCTTGTATTACATTTGCTCCTTGAACAGCCATTTCCATGCATTCGTCAAAACTTATTTCATCAATTTTTTGTGCATTTTTCACAATTTTTGGATCACACGTCATAATTCCAGCCACATCTTTTAACAACTGGCAAGACTCCGCTTCTAAAGCAGCAGCCAATGCTACTGCAGACAAATCAGATCCGCCTCTGCCTAAAGTGATTATGTCGCCTTCTCCTGTCACAGCCTGAAATCCGGTTATTACAGCAACAATTCCTTCATCTAGGACTTTTTCAACAGCAGAAGGATCTATTCTTTTTATGCGCCCTTCCATAGGGAACCCTTTCGCAAAAATACCTGCCTGTCGTGATGTAAATGATTGTGCAGGGATGTCAGAATTTTGAAGTGCAAGTGCAAGTAAAGCTACACTCTGCTGCTCTCCTGTTGCCAATAATCTATCAATTTCTCTTCCATTTTTGTATTCAGAAACGCTTCCTGCAAGCTCCAAAAGGTCATCTGTCATATTTCCCATAGCAGAAACAACTACAGCTACTCGGTATCCACTATTACGAACTTTTTTTATTACCTGAGCTACATGCCTCATTCTTTCTGCATCTGCGACAGAAGAACCTCCAAATTTTAAAACAGTTAACGGACATTCTTTCCAATTCATTTGTTACAACTCACTTCCAATAATGCTTTTTTTAGAGAGGATCCTATTTCAACCCTAGCTCCTTCTTCACTTCCATCAATCACAAAAAATTGGGATCTTACTCCAAATTCTGTAAAAGTTCGGCACATTGCTTCTGCAACTCGATGTGTTTGCCCTTCAACAAATGCTATTACACTTGGACCTGAGCCGCTGATAGCAACACTTATACACTCAGGGAGTTCATGAACACGAGAAAAAATAACTTCTCCACCACTGAAAAGCTTTATTCTATAAGGCTGATGAAGTTTATCATCCATCCCCCATTTTAAATATCTCCACTTACCTGTTGCCCATGCTGCAGTAAGCAATGCAGCTCGGCCCAGATTAAATACTGCATCTTCAAAAGGAACAACTTTAGGTAAAGCGTTGCGCGCTTCAGTTGTACTTACTTTTTCTTCTGGTACAGCAACAACACAAAGAATCTCTGGAGGTAATGCGGGTAGTCTAATATATCTTAAATCTGTTCCGTCCCAACAACTGACTACCATTCCACCTAAAAAGCAAGGAGCAACATTATCTGGGTGCCCCTCTATGACAGTCATAGCTCTTAATAATTCTTCGTTATCTGCTTTGTAACCTGTAAGGTGTTTTGCTATTAGTACTCCAGCACAAACTGCGCCTGCAGAGCTACCAAGCCCTCTCGATAAGGGAATTATATTATGACTCCACAACGAGAATCCGGGCCCCTTAACCCCCCAACGTTCACAGGTCTTTTTATAAGATGTAATTACTAAGTTTAAATCAGGATTAACTAAAGTTGTTGCTTCTTCGCCATCAGCTTCAATTTTAAATTCGTCTGATGGTAAAATCTCCATAACTTTAAAAATATTATAAAGAGAGAGTGCCATACCGATGGCATCATAACCAGAGCCGAGGTTTGCACTGGTTGCAGGTATTCTTAGAGTTATCAATGGATTCAACTATCTATCACCTCTAGTAGTTCTTCTATATTATCGTCAATAGTAATAGGTTCTGAAATTTGAGACATAGCTGTAGCATGATCCTTTAATCCGTTTCCAGTAAGTATCATTGCTGTTGTAATGCCCTTTGGCAAGAGTCCCTGCTCTTTTAGCTTTACAAGACCAGCAAGAGGAGCACATGAAGCTGGCTCAGCAAAAAGACCGCCTTTAGAAGCAAGAAGTCTTTGCGCGGAAAGAATTTCATCGTCAGTTACAGAATAAAACCCTCCATTAGACTCAGATGTGGCTGCTTTTGCAAACTTTGCATTTACAGGATTCCCTATTCTTATTGCTGTTGCAATAGTCTCAGGGTGCAAACAGGGTTCACCGGTAACAAGAGGTGATGCTCCGGCAGCCTGAAAACCCATCATTCTAGGTAATTTATCTATTTTGCCAATTTCTTTATACTGTTTGTATCCTGCCCAATAAGCAGATATATTTCCTGCGTTTCCAACAGGTATTGCATGCCAATCTGGAGCTCTACCAAGATCATCACAAATTTCCCATGCTCCACTTCTCTGGCCCCAAAGCCTATAAGGATTAACTGAGTTTACAACAGTATAACCTACCCTTTCGGCGGCTTCCTGTGCCATTACTAAAGCTCTGTCAAAGTTTCCTCTTAGTGCAATTACTGTAGCACCATACATTAACGTCTGAGACAATTTGTCCGTGGCAACTTTACCTGCCGGAAGTATGACAAAACAAGGAATTCCTGCTGCAGCTGCATATGCTGCAGCAGAAGCAGATGTGTTCCCTGTAGAAGCACAAACTACTGCTTTGGCTCCATCTTCAAGAGCTCTGGCAACTGCCATTACCATGCCTCTGTCTTTAAATGAGCCCGAGGGATTTGAACCTTCTAGCTTACCCCAAAGCTCTATTTCAAGCAGGCTGCTAATTGCATCCAGATGAACAAAAGGCGTAGAACCCTCGCCTAAAGTTATTCTTGGAGTCTTTTCTGTTATAGGTAATAGATTTTTAAATTTTTGTATTACTCCCATAAAAATTCCTCCTTAAATTATAGAAAAAAGTCGCCTCTGAATAATTTCAGGAGGCGACTTGATTATCCGCGGTTCCACTCCAAATTAGTTGAAAAAAACTCAACCCTCATTGTGCTATAAGGGGCACCTCCCGTTGCCTTATCCTTTGGTGGCTTCGACAACTGCTCCGGGGTGGTTATTAAGAAAGATGAATAAGAATCCCTTACAGCCGACCTTAAGTCGAGAATCCATCTCTGATATACACCGATATTCTTAAATGGCCCCATCATTGCAAAGATATGCTTTTATACGCTTGTGTATTTATACTACTACGTTTTTATATTGTCAAGTTATATAAAGATAAATATAAAAATCACCTTAATTTCTAGATGTATAAAATAGGTTTGATATTTTTCCCGTTTTCTGCTAGAATGCTCGCTGCATTATAAATAATCAAGCAAAACTATATTTAATAAATAATTATACATTGGTGGTGTTTTTATTATGATAACAAAGCCTTCAGAAGATAAGGTCATAATGACCAGACAGGGATATGATAAATTAAAAGCTGAGCTAATAGAATTGCGTGGAGAAGGACGGGCAAACATAGCTGCTAGTTTAGAAGAAGCACGCGGATTTGGTGACCTAAGCGAGAATGCCGAGTATCATGCAGCGAAAGATGAACAAGGTAAACTTGAAACCAGAATTCTCTTACTTGAGTATCAGCTAAGTAAAGCTCAAATAATAGATTCTAAAAATATTGATACAAGTACAGCTAATATTGGCACTACTGTTACCTTAAAAGACTTAGACAACAAAAAAACATACACCTATACCTTAGTAGGCACAGAAGAAGCAGATATTAAGGAAAATAGAATTTCCGCATCAAGCCCAGTAGGTAAAGCAGTCTTTGGACAAAAAAATGGCAGCGAGGTTATTGCGAGAACACCTCGTGGTATAAGACATCTTAAAATCTTAAAAATAAGCCTTGCTTAATTTTAACTAATATTTTTGTAAATGTGAGTTGAATTCGGGAGATGTTTGTATCCCGGATTCAACTCATTTTTACTATAGTTATATAGCTCTGTTTATTTTAAATGATGTTGTTACTACTTCACTTAAAAACTCGGGAAGGTCCATGCCATATGCTTTAACTGCCATAGGAACTAAGCTCGTTGACGTCATACCTGGAATCGTGTTGACTTCTAATACGTAAGGAGTTCCTTCTTCAGTTACCCTAAAGTCTACTCTGCTAAAACTTCTACAGCCTAAACTTTTATGGGCAGCGACTGCCATATTAAACATTTCTTTATCTATATCTTTTGGAAACGTCGCTGGGCATAGGTACTCTGTACAACCTGCTGTATATTTATTCGTGTAATCGTAAAATCCTTCTTTTGGTCTAATTTCTATGGTGGGTAACGCTATTACAGTGGCATCTTCTTTCTCAAATACCGTTACAGTAGCTTCTTTCCCGGGAATGTACGCCTCTACTAACGCTTTTTCTTCGCTTTCCCAAGCCAAATTAAGTGCGGGTAAGATTTCCTCTGTATTCGTTAATTTTGTTACACCAACAGTGCTTCCACCACTATTGGGTTTTACAATTATTTCTCCATATTTTTCAAGCAGTTTTATGGCCAACTCAGTATTTTGTTCTCCTTTAAGCAAAGAAACACCTTCGGGTGTATTAATTCCATCTCTTTCAAAGAATAATTTAGCAGTGCTTTTATCCATTGCATACATTGATGCTTCAGGACCAGAACCAGTATAAGGTATGCCAAATAAGTTTAAACAAGCCTGAATGTAACCGTTTTCTCCCCAACCTCCATGTAAAGCAATATAAACCCCTTCTGCTTGATAAGATCTCCATTCTTTTAGAAATTTGGAAGGAGATGTAACATCTATTTTTATAGCGTCTAAGCCAACTTCATTAAGTTTTTCGTATACTGTACTGCCGGACTTTAAAGAAACTTCTCTTTCCGGACTGGTTCCGCCACACACTACAACAACTTTCATATCAATCAACTCCGAGATTTATTATCTTTAATGAATTATACTAATAATGTCCCACGTTTTAAAAATTAAAACCCTGTAGACCTACTACCTAAAGCATCAGAACCAAGTCCTATTTTATACTCAGGGAAAGCGTTGATAAAAAAAGTCAGCCCCATCTGCTTTTCATTACTAGCCACTTTATCTCTCACCCAGAATTGCCAAGTTACACAGTGCTTGTTGTAATTAAGTCTGTAAAATACTTCTGCTATCTGTTCAGTCTCAAGACTATATGTCCCCGCAACAGAGAAATCCCACTTTTCCCATGACTTCCCGATTGGAAGAGGAAAGGATACCAATTGATAAAAATCTCGCCTTTTTGCGTATCTATCCCAAGTCAAACTGGAATCACCGTCTACCCAACGTTGTGCATATTGACTAACAAATTTAAAAGATCCTATGTTCCAGCGCATTCCTGCCCATGCGTCAGTAATCTTCTGTTTTCTAACACCTGAATCATAATCATAATATGTGTAGCGAGCTCCATAATATGGTTTAAAATTATTCCAGCTTACATCTGGATTGCCTCTCATATCAGCAATTAATCCATATCTTTTTACCCAAGGATTTGTAATGTACGTATTATCTTGGTACCTTCCATGAACGGCTGAAAAACTTAATTTAGAAAAATTAGGACCATACCAAGGAGATGTTAGCCTAATTTCTGGGTCCTTCCATACGTTAAATCTCTGGTCTACCCCCGGACGCATAGTCGTCTCAATAAGCTCTCTTTGACTGAATAAAAGTTTTGCATTCCAACCACTTCTCGTTGCATATTCAGCACCCCATTGAGGTCGCCAGAGAGTAACTTTCTCATCCCTATTATAAAGTCGGTCTGACTGAGCGAATAGCCATAAACGATCTACTATTTCTTTTTGGTATCTTACTTTTGCTTCCCATTCACCTTTTGTCCAACCAATAGCGGCAATATTTAATTCTCCGTATTTATCGAAATCCAAATTGCCTCTTATTCCTGCACCTAGTCCCGTGTACGTATCAAATAACAAAAATGGCATAATGCTTTGTTCTCGTTTTTTTAACGCTATTATTAAATCAAATGGATAGGTAAAAAGTTTTGATTTTCCCATATAGAATTTGGGACGTTTCATTATTATCTTTTGATTTGGGATAATTACAGCTCTTTTTGTTTCCAACCTGTAATGTGGAGTGTCAAAATCACAAGTTGTACTTGATACATTCATCCATTTAGCGATATTCTCGTCTTTTGTGTAACGTCCCTTTTTAGTTGAAATTATACCTTGCTTTTTGGCTTCATCAGACGACATTATATAAACAGATTCTCCACGCATAAAGAGAGCTTCCGCTTTTCCCGAAGCTTTTGTTAAGACACCTTGTCTCGTATTTAAGTTGTACCTCAGATGATCGCCTACAAGATGGTCTTTCCCTGTTGCAATCGTTACTCTGTTGTTCTCATCAGAAACCGCGTCTATGATTGCATTGGTCAACTCATATTCAACATATGGGGATGTTAAAATCAGGTTTTTATTTTTTACCTTAACGTTGCCCTTGGCTGTTGCCACCCCTGACTGCTCATTGTATTCAATTATATCTGCATCAATTTGTAACGGATCTGTAATAGTGTCGTTTATAACTAAATCATCAGAAATAACAGAATCCTCTGTAGGGGGAGACCATACATCACTGTTAAAATCAACTTCCAACTCCGCATCATTTGATGATAATAATATATCTTCAAATTTTAATATTTCAGTATGATTAGCCTCCGTCTTACATGTTGGAGACAAAAGAAAGAAAAAAAATAAGAAACAAAAAAAATAAACAATTCTGAATTTTTCTTTAGAGGCTAATCTCTCCATTTTATTATGCCTCCATTTGGCAAAAAGATATCGCCATTTTTAGTGTCATATACACCTGTCGGCCCATTTATTTGCGTTTTGTCATCAGAAAGAGTTACATCTTCAGAAAAATTCCAGATTTCAGTTTTCGATTCATAGTACACTTTTCCACTTATTAGGTTATAACCCTTATCTGTTTTTTTAGACATCGTTCCTATAGCGTTTGTTAAATTAAAATTATTAGATTCTCTTAGAAAAATGCCACTTTCAGCTTTTATTTTAATGTCTGAATTGTCATCATTGATAGTCTCTATATCAAGTGATTTTGCATATATAACATTATCCTTATGTTCTACTTGGGGGGACCTTAATCTCCAATATTGTCCATTAATTTCCCTAATTACATCTATATTCTCAACTACAATATCGGGTAGGACAATTTTATCGGCATCATTAAGATGTAGGTCTTTCCATAAATATACAACAAGCACCGTGACAATAAGGAACACGATGCTTATGAGATGTTTCTTTGTATTTTTATTGATAAAGTTCATCTTAAATAATGCTGTTACAGCTAAGAATTAGAGGGAATGTTCCCTTGCGGTGCCACAACATCTCCAGATGTTGTGATAGAAGAGATTTGCCCAGGTATTTTATATGCATTCACGTTAACTTCTGACTCTGTCTCTATATAAAAAACAGTTCCTTCTTTAACTTGATTATCTGAACCTCTTATCAAAAAACCACCAACTAAACCTAACGGACCAAGTATCGCTGCTCCGGCTATACTTGCGCCCGCAGCCCCATACATAGCAGCATCTGCTTCCATAGCTTGTTTTGCTGAATCTCCTAACACTAATGCTATATTAGCGGGACCTATGGATTCGAGATAATCAAACTCTATTTCTATCTCAGAACCTCTACCAAAGCTTCTTGGTGGTTTGCGTTTTGATATATGTGCTAACACTCTACTTCCTTTGGGTGCAACTAGGTTCCCATCAAACAAAATGTCTTCAAGTAAGTTAAGGACAAGTTTATCGTCCAGTTTTATATTTTTTACAGAAAGTGTCTTTGTTAAAGATGCTTTGACTATGGTAGCTGCTGGAAGAGTTATTGTATTAGCTAAAACCCCTTCTGGTAGAATTTTCGTAATAAGTTTTTCTAATCGACCAGACAATGCTCCATCGCCTTTAAGCCCATCCGTAATCGATTCCAATTGTTCGACTCTTCTAGAAAGAGGCCAGATTGGGTATGTCTTTCTTAAAACAGCCCATTCTGCTACAGCTAGTTTAAAGAGCAAAGAAGGTTGGGTTGCTGTTTCTTTTTCGAGGAACTCTATTATCGCAGTTTGCCTTTCTGTCAAGCTCCCTGGTAGTTCACGGCCAAAAATATCCTTTTCCGCTCTACTTAATCTTGGAAGAAGACCTCCTGTCTGCGGCCCTCCATATACGATTGTCTCTATTCTTTCAAGAGTTTGAAAAACCACTTTATCCAAGTTATCAACAGATTCTTCAGCAAAAACTGGTTTTAATATTGGGGACGAAAGCAAAATGAATGCAATAGCTAAAAGTAAAATATATTTTTTCATTACGTGACCTCCTTTAAAACTTTTTTATTTTTTTTCTTATTGCTGCGGAAATAAAATCAATAAATAATGGATGTGGTCTTACCGGTCTGGACAAAAATTCAGGATGGAACTGAACACCTATTATCCAAGTATTATTTGTATTCTCTATTATTTCCACGTGATTCCCATCTGGACAGACTCCTGCAACTTTCATACCATTTTTTTCAAATAAATCTATATACTCATTATTAAATTCAAAACGATGACGATGACGTTCGCTTACCATTTCTTTTCCATATATTTCTGACGATTTTGAGCCTGCTATCAGTTTACATGGAAACGATCCTAAGCGCGAAGTTTCAGTTAAATTTTCTATATTATTATTTTCTCCCTTTGAACATATAATTGCATTTTTTGTTTCTTCTGCCATTTCAACACTATTTGCATCTTTTAATCCTAAAACATTGCGTGCAAATTCTATTGCAGCAACTTGCATACCAAGAGACAATCCAAAATAAGGAATATCATTTTCTCTGGCATATTTGGCTGCTTCAATCATTCCTTCTACTCCTCTTAAACCAAAGCCTCCAGGTACGACAATAGCATCTATTTTATCAAAAAAATAGTCTGGAGATTTTATTTCTAAATCTTCTGCTGCAACAGGGTGAATATTCACTTTTATGCTGTTAACTATCCCGGCATGAATAAGAGCCTCATTTACACTTAAATAAGCATCTTTATTTTCAGTATATTTCCCTACTAACGCAACATTTAATTCTTTATCTAGCGATTTTAATTTGTCTAAAAATTCACGCCAATCTTGCATATCCGGTTCTTTTATTGCGTTTAATTTTAATTTTTTTAAAACAGTAGTGTCGAACTTTTGTTTATTTAGTTCAAATGGCATTTGATATATTGAGCTTGTATCTTTTGCTTCAAATACACAATCAGGCGACACAGTACAATATAATCCTATTTTTTCCCTAAGCTCTGCGTTTACATGAAATTGAGAACGACAGACTATTATATCTGGTTGAATTCCAATTCTCCTTAGCTCGTTCACGCTGTGCTGTGTAGGTTTTGTTTTTAATTCTCCTGATGCAGCAACATATGGTACCAGAGTCACATGGCAGTAAAGTATATTTTCTCTCCCTATTCTTTGTGGCAACTGTCTTATTGCTTCAAGATAGGGTAATCCCTCAATATCTCCCACTGTTCCACCAATTTCTGCTATTACTATGTCCTTATCTTCTCCTACGGCTAATATGCGATTTTGTATTTCATTTGTTATATGTGGAATAACCTGAACTGTTCCACCACTATATCCCCCTTGACGTTCACGGTGTATGACAGAGGAATAAACCTTACCTGTCGTACAACTATTAACTCCAGAAATATTTTCGTCAATAAAACGTTCATAATGCCCTAAATCAAGATCTGTCTGTGCTCCATCCCAAGTTACAAATACCTCCCCATGTTGGAAAGGACTCATCGTTCCAGCATCAACGTTAATGTAGGGATCCATCTTCATTATACTTACATTGAACCATCTTCTTTTAAGCAAGGTTCCTAACGATGCTGAAGTTATCCCCTTCCCCAGAGATGAAACGACCCCACCTGTAACAAAAACATACTTTGCCATATCAAACACTCCTTTGAACCTTTCTAGCTCTTATCTTAAAAATCTCATTGGGTTTACAGGTGAACCGCCTTGACGCACTTCAAAATGCAAATGGTTCCCGGTAGAACGTCCGGTGCTTCCAACTCGTGCTATTAGCTGTCCCTTGTTTACGTGTGTACCTTTCGATACTAATAAGGCACTACAATGTCCATATAGAGTAGAAACTCCTGAAGGGTGTGTTAGCACGATTGTGTAACCATAGCCACCCATCCAACCAGAATGTACCACTCGTCCACTCTGTGCTGCAACAATATTTCTCCCTTTCGGAGCTCTTATATCAATTCCTGCATGAAATACCCTTCTTTTTCCAAAAGGACTTCTTCTCCAACCAAATGAACTTGAAATCCTGCCAAACACCGGCCAACCGAAGTGTTCTGTTGCCATCTTGGGCTTAGCCTTCCCTATCCTAGAAATACTTGTTCGCCTCTGAACTTTTGAGGGTGCTTCAACAGAAGAAGCAATGCTTCCTCCCGGTAGAAATAGTTCTTGTCCAATATTTATTTTTGATTTTTCATTTAATTTATTTGCAATGTAAATTGCATCTTTTGTAGAACCATATTTGTCTGCAAATTTATCTATATTTGTATTTTTTTCATACTTTACGAAAACTCCATCTTGGTTGGGTATACGCAACTGTATGCCTATTTTTAAAATATTTATATCGCTTAACTTGTTAGAACCAACTATTGTATCAACTTTTAAATCAAACTTATCTGCTATCGTCCACAGAGAATCTCCTTCACTAACCGTGTAATAGAAAATTGATAAGGGTTTCTCTTTTTTGGACGCTTCTATTGCTGCTTGTTCCATTTTTTTAACAAAATCTAAAGTGGCTTGAACATACTGACCACTATCCGGAATATATAAAACTTCAGAATATGTTGGATTTTGATTTTCTTTCATGTTATTCGCTCGTCTTATATCTTCTACTGAAACCCCAAACGCTTTTGCAATAGATTCCAAGGTGTCTCTTTTTTTGAGTACAACTTCCTGCCAATAAATATTTTCATCTAGCTCACCAGTTGTTTCATCCGTTAATATTCCATCTGATTTAGATAAGACACCATATAGTTTTACTTCCTCTGGTGTAAGTGGCGCAAGAGAGGGTCCAGGGCCTATGGCCAGAGGGACGGATTCACTTTCCGTCTTAGATTTTCCTTCTCTTAATCCACTTACTAATAATAAATCAGATACATCGGCCATAAAAAAACCCTTGTCATTTATTTCTTCTTCAGACGTGTTTAAATTATTTATAGTTGTCCAATACACATCTTTTCTCCCTGCTGCCACGATTGAAGCAAGAATAAGAGCTATCAGTAACAACATCAAGAATAGCAAGACAAAAGACAATAATATTTTTTTATTTTCAGGTATTTTTTTTAATCGTTTAAACATCACAATTTAGCAACTCCGTAGAACCTTTAAGGTGTTTGTATAAATATTTTCTATAGCTATTTAAAATTTATTCTATATCTTTATTGTAGAAAGAAATTCTTCGTTTGTCGTGGTGCTTTTCAGCTTACCAAGTATTAAGTTTAGGACTTCTGCCTCATCCATTCCTGCAATTTTTCGACGTAAAGCCCATATTCTTCTTAAATCTTCCTCAGAAACCAATAATTCTTCTTTTCTAGTTCCAGATTTAGTTATATCAAAAGCGGGGAAGATGCGTTGCTCTGATATTTTTCGAGACAAGTGTACTTCCATATTCCCGGTACCTTTAAATTCCTCATAAATTACATCGTCCATACGACTTCCAGTTTCAACAAGAGATGTCCCTATAATGGTAAGGCTTCCTCCATTTTCTATGTTTCTAGCCGAACCAAAAAACTTTTTAGGGAAATACAAGGCAGCCGGATCCATTCCGCCTGAAAGCGTTCTTCCAGATGGAGGGACAATTAAGTTTGAAGCACGAGCTAATCTCGTAATTGAATCCAATAGTAGAACCACATCTTTAGACGCCTCTACCAATCTTTTAGCTTTTTCAAGAGCAAGTGCGGAAACCCTTAGATGTTCTTCTGCCGGACGATCAAATGTAGATGCTATAATTTCACCATCTACAGACCTTTTCATATCTGTTACTTCCTCTGGACGTTCATCTATAAGCAAAACCATTAAAATTACTTCCGGATGGTTTGTTGTTATTGCTTTTGCAATATTTTTTAAGAGTGTTGTTTTTCCTGCTTTGGGAGGGGAAACTAGAAGAGCTCTTTGTCCTTTCCCTATGGGGGCAAAAAGATCAACTGCACGAGTTGCTATAATGTGATTTTTTATTTCAAGATTCAATTTCTCTTCAGGGAAAATTGGGGTTAAATTTTCGAAATGAGGTCTATGCCTCGATTCTTCTGGGTCTGTAAAGTTGACATTTTCTACTCGTAAAAGAGCCTCATAATGTTCCTGATCTTTGGGAGGCCTTATTATGCCCCACACAACGTCTCCATTTCTTAGTCCAAAACGCCGAATTTGGGAAGCAGAAACATAAATATCTGTATTGCTGGGAAGTAACCCGGACGGACGTAAAAAACCATAACCATCCGGCAAACACTCTAAGGTCCCCCCATTAAAGCGGTATCCCATCATCTCTGCCTGTTTTTTTAATATGTCGACTACTAAATCATCTTTTCTTCGAGTAGTAACTGAGGATATCTCTAACTCTTTTGCAATTTCTTTTAATTCAGTTATTGTCTTTGAGTTAAGAGAGTTAAAACCTTGTTTGGGATGTGAATGTTTGTGGGTAGTATCTTTGCTTTCTTGTTCTATTAATTTAGATGTGTGTTTTTTCGCTGTTTTGCGAACTTCCTGTTTCTTTACAATTTTGTTGATTTTATCCTCAGCAGCAACTTCTTCTTTAACTTCTATTTTCGATGCTTCTTCTGCTGCTTTTTTGTTTTTTTCTGTTGTCTTTGCTGATTTAGCAACCTTCTCTTCTTGCTCTAAGCTTTTCTTCGAACTACTCTTTTTAATTGTAGCTGCTTTTGTTTTTTTTGCTGATGAGCCCAGTCCAGAAGAAGTTTTTGTCTTGTTACTTTTAGCAGTTTTTTTAGTTGTTTTATCTACTAGATCTTTTGATGCAGAGACCAGATCTTTTCTCTCAGCCATCTCTATTTCAGAGCTACTGTCCTGACTATTACTTTCTACTGCTGCAGCAACTTCATTTTCAATAGTTGAGATGTTTTTTTCTCTTGGCAAGTTTCATTCCTCCAAATTAAATTATTTATTTTTTATAAATGGTATCTCCGATAACGTTCTCGTGGGAGACGATATTGAAACTTTATAAAATCCCTCCGGAAGAGGCAACCCGTCTTCTTTAAGAAGATAAAATGCCTTTATCCCTTCTTTATCTATTAATTTATGTTGTTCAGCAAATACTAATTCGTTATTCAAATACCACGAAATTCTTATATAATTTTCTTCTTGAATTGAAGAATATCGAAACCAAAGACATATTTGTCGCTCTCCATATTTTATGCTTGAGCTTACGGACAACGGCTCTCTATTATCCCCTAATTCTTGACATATAAATGCTTTATCTATTTTTAAGGTATTTCCAAAAAAATCACATTTTATACTTAATGGGCATAATATTATTAAAAATAAAATTGAAATTGCTACGAGGAAAAATAATATTTTAGTTGAATTATCAGATATTTTCATAAAGAGTCGACCACCTGTCTTCGACTTATGATTCTAGCACAAAATTAATGAGTTAAAAGGGAAAAACGAAAGATGCGATGCAAGCAACAAGTGCCTTCAAGTTTATTATACTGTAGTATTTAACATCAATCTAGTTTTTGAAAGTTATATTGTAACTTTACAATTTGATTTAAGAAAAAATTTTAATAAATAGCTATACAAACCATGAAAGTTCATTTTCTGAAGAAGATATTCTCCTTGACCATAATAAGGCTGCAACTACTGAACCACCGCTATCCTCTATTGCCGCTTTTGCAGCACGCATGGTTCCTCCTGTGGTATAAACATCATCAACCAATATTATTTTTTTATTACGTACAGATGATTTTGAAATAATTGAATCTAACGGTAAGGTTGCTCTCTGAATTCCATGCATATCAGTTTGATTAGGTCTATTCTTTTTCCAAACCAAGATAGAGTCATCTAACTTTATTTTACGTGCCTCTGATATTCCTTGGCCTATAAGGCTTGTTTGATTATATTCTCTTGTAGACCTTTTATGTAGAGGAATAGGTACAATTAAATCCGCCGATGGTAAACAAGCATTTTGTGCCACAAGTTTCCCCAGTATAACACCTAAAGATTTTATATTTTTATATTTTAGTCTTAGGAGCAAATCTCGGGGCAACCCATCATGTATTGTTGCTGCAAAACATGGAACAGAGTCCTTACAGCAGGGAACGCCATACTTTCCTCCGCATTCAAGACAAAAAGGAGGTAACGGGTCAATTATGGACTCTATACACTCAAAACAATACGACTCAACTATTTTCCCACAAACTGGACAAACCTGAGGCCATACAAGATGTGTAAGTATTCTCTTTATTTCTTTAAACAACAATGCTGTATGCATAACTTAAGAATTAAAGTCCGTCAAGAAATTACATAAACGGACTTTTGAGTTTTACATAAACCTTTGAGATGCTTCTTTAAGAATCTCTGCCTTGTCTGTTTTCTCCCATGCTGGCATCGGATGGATATCAATCCGTCCCATATGCCCATAAGCCGCGATTCTTTTATATTGGGGCTTGCATAATTCAAGATTTTTTATTATAGCTCTAGGACGGAAATCAAAATGTTCGCGTAATAAACGAGTTATTTGTTCATTTGGAATTTTCCCTGTACCAAAGGTCTCGACCATTATTGAAACAGGATTTGCTACTCCTATCGCATAAGCCACCTGAACCTGACACTTAGAGGCTATGCCCGCAGCTACTACATTTTTTGCGGCATACCTCGCCATATAAGCACCAGAACGGTCCACCTTTGTTGGATCCTTCCCAGAAAAAGCTCCTCCGCCATGGGGCACTGCACCACCGTAAGTATCCACGATAATTTTTCGTCCAGTTAGACCACAATCTGCTTGAGGGCCTCCTCTGACAAAAGTTCCTGCAGGATTAACGAAAATTTTAAAATCATCTTTTATTAGGTTAGTTGGAATAATATCTTTTATCACATGCTCCTCAATGTCTGCTTTTATCTGCGAAAGTGCAACTGCAGGGTGATGTTGAGTGCTTATGACAACAGTATCTATTCTTTGGGGTCTTCCATCTATATACTCCAATGTAACTTGGCTCTTCCCATCAGGGCGAAGGTAAGGGATTGTTTTATTTTTACGCATTTCAGTAAGTTTGCGAGTAAGTTTGTGTGCAAGGGAAATAGGCATCGGCATTAATTCCTCTGTTTCATCACATGCGTAACCCACCATCAGTCCTTGATCTCCAGCTCCAGTTTTATCATTCTCGTCATCAGAATTATCTAGAGCTTCTTTTGCCAAATCAACTCCTTGCTTGATATCTGGAGATTGTTCATCTATGGCCGTTATAACAGCACAAGTTTCACCATCAAATCCATATTTTGCCCTTGTATATCCTACTTCCTTTACTGTTTCTCGTGCTATTTTCGGAATGTCAACGTAACAATTTGTAGTAATTTCTCCTGCTACAACAATAAGTCCCGTGCTTACAAGAGTTTCACACGCTACTCTGCCATCTGGGTCTTCTTGTAAAATCGCATCAAGGACTGCATCAGATATTTGATCAGCGAGTTTGTCAGGATGTCCTTCCGTCACAGATTCAGACGAAATTAAAATCCTTTCTTTGCTCATTTTCAAACACCTCCATTATATTTTGATATACTTCTTAAACAACTATTCTAATCCTTCTAGCATTTTAACCTAGATTTATAATTGTGTATACGCATTTCAAAGTACTTTTTTATTTAATAGTAAGAAATAATAGATTGTGGTAATTTGTATATATTTAATTGTGATGGGAGTGATATTTGTGTCTTTTGGGCCCGAACTAGTTTATGAATGGAACAAAATGCTTGAAACAATTTATAACCATAAAGTACAAAAAATTTATGGAGGATGCAGCTGGTGTACACTTTCATTTTCTTCTACTATCACATTATTGCTTTCATGGAAAGTTCAAAATTGTGGCATAACTTTTATTAATAATGATAATCGTAAAAAACTTATAGGTACAGTAAAACAGACCCATCCAATAATAGGGGCTCTAAAGAGACATTTACACGGCACGGAACTCCTTACCTCGCAACAAATTAAAAGAGATAGAATCCTAATGCTCACTTTTAAAAAAACTTTTGGAGCTGGATTTCATAACAAAAAACATCTTGTTCTAGAAGCAATACAGAACCACGGCAATTTTATTCTTATAGAAGATGACGGGACAATTATTGAAGCTGCAAAACATATATATCCATCAGAGAACAGAGAACGTATTATTGCCTCAGGACACCAATATATATTTCCAGCTGAGTATAAAGGCATAACATTAGAAGAATGGTTAGAAAAACCAAGACAAGAATCACTTAAAAATATAAAAGGTATTGGAGCCCCCTTACTAAAGACTATTTTTGAAATGCCGTTAAACGAACAAAAAAAACATCTTAGTTCATTTTATTCCAATACAAAAAATACAATGAAAATTCAGAAACTAAACAGATATATTTTCCCTTTTCCTGTTAATTTAAAAAATGCCACTGTATATAACAACTTACTTGCTTCCTCTACTGAATTAGTTTTAGATCCTATTTTAAATAAAAATGCGGATCAAAGGAAAAGGGTTATAAATCTTTTTTTAACGAAAGAAATAGCTAGAAGAGAAAAACAAATTTCAGACATATCCAAGCTTCTAAAACAGGACAATTCTCTAACTTATAAAAATTATGGCAATATAATTTTAAATAACATTCAAAATATAAGACGTGGCGAAGATAGAATATCACTAACTAGTTATACTGAGGCTGGCGAACCCGAAACAAAAGAAATCCCCCTCAATCCTGCTTTAACTGCCACAGAGAATGCAGATTTATATTTTAAAAAATATAAAAAAATTACAGCTTCAAAAGAACGAGCCAGTAAAATACTAGAAAAAGTTATGAATGAGATGCAAGATTTAAATGAAGATTTACTTCTTGCAATGTGTATAAATGACGATGAATCTCTTTCTACGATTGAAAAAGAACTGAAAATAAATAGAACAAAAGCAAGAATAAGCAAGGTTCCTAACGAAAAACAATTTCCACCACACAAGCGCATTATGTTGGGTGACTCAATTATATTGATAGGCCTTTCAGCTAAAGGTAATAGGTATGCCACTTTTAAATTTGCAAGGTCGAACGATATTTGGTTTCATGCTAAAGACATTCCTGGAGCACATGTCATTTTGCGCAATAACAACATTGGAGAGATATTTAATGATAATCAGCTACTGAGTTTTTGTGCGTCTCTTGCTGTTTATTACAGCAAGTCAAAAGATTGCGGTAAGGTGAGAGTAGATTATACATTAAGAAAATATGTGTCGCCTATTAATTCAGAAATTGCCGGCGTTACTTACCGCGAATTTAAAACTCTCAATGTGGGCAGTGATTTTTGGGAGAAATATCTTTTAAAAAACTCACAAGATCTTGAGTAAGAGGGCTTACAAAACAAATCGTCTCTCGGGTTTTGGGATGTTTAAAACCTAGCTTCCACGAATGAAGAAACACTCTATTACAACTGTCAAACGATGAATGTCTTCCAGGTGCGTAGAGTTGGTCTCCAACAAGGGGGTGATTTATGGCATTCATATGGACTCTTATTTGATGTGTTCTTCCAGTGTGTAAAGTGAAATGTACAAGGGAAAAACCAGAATTACTCCAAATGACATTGTAGCCTGTTCTCGCATCCCTTCCATCTTCTACAATACTTCTTTTATATCTATTATACGGATTTCTCGCTATAGGTAGTGAGATTTCTCCTATAAGGTTTTTCGGGGTACCGTAACATAGCCCGATATACTCCCTGTTTACACGGCTCGCTTTAAAATCTCTAAACAGTGTTTCCTGTGCAAGACCATTGCGAGCCACGACCATTAGGCCTGAAGTTGTTCTATCTAGTCTGTGAACTATTCCAGGCCTATTTACACCGTTTATATTTGCAATATCAGGGAATCTATATAAAAGTCCATGTACCAAAGTTCTGTCCCAATGGCCTTTAGATGGATGTACCACCAAGCCCGAGGGTTTGTTTATAACAACAATACTGTCATCAAAAAAAAGCACTTCAAAGTCAACTTCTGTCGGAATTAATTCTGTCTCTTTTATTGCAAACATATTAACGCTTACAATATCTCCCTTATTGACCTTAATCGATGGTTTTATGTATCTCTGAGGAGTAAGTTTTACTCTGCCTCCTTTAATTAGCCTTTGAGCATGCCCTCTACTAACAGCTACTTCTTGCGAAATTACAAAATCTAACCTGTGACCGGACTCCTCTTCTTTAACAATAAACTCTACAAGCGTATCCTTATCTCGCTCTCCACCACGGAGCTGGGGATACATTTTCTTCGAGTTATAATTTACATCTGAGTTTTTTTTATCCAACGACATCCTTACAACGATGACAGATGCCGTTAAGCAAAACCTCAGGTCTTTTTTTCCAACAGCGCGGGCATTTTTCATGAGAAGACTTTGTAACTCCAATAGATATCCCTGTATTGGGATCTTCATAAAGCACATTCGCATTTTTCACTTCACTTACAATCTCACAAGAAGACACGATTGATACTTTCTCCCAATCAGCAATAGCTATTTTTGTTTTTAAGTGTTCATATTCATTTCTCAACATAATTTGGATGTGTGCATCAAGAGGGTGTCCGATTTCGCCTGAACTTCTCGCAGACTCAAGGCCTCTTAGTATTGATTGTCTTGCATCCATAACACAGTCCCATGTCTTTTCAATATTGTCATCAAACACGAACTCGTTCTCTAAGGGCCAATCGTTAAGAAACACACTCTTTGATAATGTCGAATCCATTTCTCTTAAATGTTGCCATATCTCTTCTGCGGTAAATGAAAGCACTGGCGATATCATTTGAGCAAGCATTTTAAGAACTGTCCACATTACAGTTCTTACAGAACGTCTGGATAATGAGTCTTTGGAATCTGCATAAAGACAATCTTTATTTATGTCTATATAAAAAGAGCTTAACTCAAAGTCACAGAATTGATGTATAGCTATCATTGGCTGATGAAATTCGTATTCATCAAAACCCTTGGTAACACGTTCCCTTATTTTGTTAAGCTTTGTCATAATATATTTATCTATATCCGAAAGCTCTTCAGGCTTAACAATATCAGTAGATGGATTAAATTCTTTAAGATTAGCAAGAAGAAATCTAGCTGTGTTTCTAATTCTTCTATAAGATTCAATTAAGTTTTCAAATATTTCGTTTGATATGCGAACATCTCCCCGGTAGTCGGAGGAAGCCACCCAAAGCCTAAGGATATCTGCTCCATTTTTATCAATTATCTTTTCAGGAGTCATGGCATTTCCGAGAGATTTAGACATTTTCTTTCCATCTCCCGCCATTATAAAACCGTGAGTTAGAACTGCTTTATAAGGAGCCAAATCTCGGGTTGCTACACTATTAAGTAATGATGTCTGGAACCAACCTCTATGTTGATCACTGCCTTCCAAATAGAGATCTGCTGGCCAACTAAGGTCCTCCCAGTTATCTAATACGGCTGAGTGGCTTGAACCTGAGTCAAACCATACATCCATTATGTCTGTCTCTTTTTTCAGTTTTTTACTTTTACATTTAGGGCATACGGCCAAGTTGCCAATAAGTTCTTCTACTGATAAGTTCCACCAACAATTACTTCCAAATTCTCGGACTTTTTCTGCTACGCACAATACTGTTTCTTTGGAAAGGATAACCTCTCCGCAATCCTCACAATAAAATGCTGGGATGGGCACTCCCCAAATCCTTTGACGGCTAATGCACCAATCAGAACGCTCCTTTAACATATTTGACATACGCTCTTTTCCCCATTCTGGTATCCATTGGACCTTATCTATGCAACTAAGAGCTTTTTCTTTAAATTTCGTTACGGCCACAAACCATTGATCAGTTGCCCTAAAAATTACCGGTTTTTTGCAGCGCCAACAATGTGGATATGAGTGTGAAATTTTTTGATGTCCTAATAACCTATCGGACTCAGTCAAAAGTTCTAATACTTTTTTCCCACCTTCAGATAATGACATTCCTGCAAATATTGGCGTATCTTTATAATAATGACCCGTTTCATCTACGGGGTTATAGATATCGATCCCATATCTCATCCCTGTTTCATAGTCATCCGTTCCATGTCCAGGAGCGGTATGAACACATCCTGTCCCTGATTCAAGAGTCACATAGTTGGCTAATACGAGGGGTGTTATCCTGTCATAAAATGGATGTTTCGCTTCCGAATTTTCAAGCTGTAATCCCTTACAAAGTATTATAGGATTAGTAAACTTTAACCCTGTTGCATGTGAGACGAAATCTCTCATATCTTCTGCAAGAAGATATACTTTGCCATTAGCTTCATAAAAGCCATAGTTAAAATGAGGATTAAGAGCAATTGCCATAGAAGCCGGGATTGTCCAAGGCGTTGTTGTCCAAATAATTACGTTTACATCTCTATCTTTTAGTTCAGGAAAAAGTTTTGCTGCACCTTCATATTTATATGCTACAAATATGGACGGAGACGTTTCATCCGAATATTCTATCTCTGCAGCAGCCAAAGCTGTTTGACAGTCAGTACACCAATAGATAGCTTTCTGACCTTTATACACCAAATCTTTCTGCACCATCTCAGAAAACCCTTCAAGTTGGGTTGCTTCATATGCAGGGACGAGTGTCATATATGGATTTTCCCAATCCGCAATTACTCCAAGCCTCTTAAATTGTTCGGTTTGTACTTTAGCAAACTTTCGAGCATATTCTGCACACTTATCTCGAAGTTCTACCGAAGCAATTTTATCTCTATCGATCCCCTGCTCCTTGAGAACTTTTAATTCAATAGGCAACCCATGTGTGTCATAACCCGGAACAAAAGGAGAAAAATAGCCTCTCTGCCATTTATACTTAACAACAAAATCCTTCAATATTTTATTTGTAGCAGTGCCAATATGTATGCCTGCATTTGCATAAGGGGGGCCGTCATGCAGTATAAAGCTTTTTTTACCTTTGTTTTTCTTTTTCAGCTCTTCATATAAATTAATATCTTCCCAATATTTTAATAAATCCGGTTCCCTCTGTGCCAAATTCGCACGCATTGGAAAAGAAGTTTGTGGGAGAAACAAAGTATCTTTATAATCTTTTTGCATAAAACTGCCTCCTGCTTATTTAAAATATGATTTTATTGTGTGTAACATAAATGAATAACTATGACAACCGCTTATTATAGTCTACTAGGTTATTTTGAGCAAATAATTAAAATTTTACTAAGAAATAATAAACAAAAATTAAAACATTTATTCCTCATCTAATTTTTATTACCCGTCAAACAAGTTTATGTTTTTTGTCTAGTTGTCTTTCTTCTTTTCATTATTTTCTATCTGTGGTACATCACTTATCTTTACGAATTTCCTTAAACTCCCCTCAACAAAGTACTCTGTATCAGTTACTACGAGAGTTCCTTCTTTTATTTTTTCTTGCTGTATTTCATAATTCAAGCGAGAGTCTGTCATATTACTAGGCAAATCAGGTCCAGATTCTCCTTTATTTTTCGCTTTACCAGCAACCGGTGCATTTATCTCTGCTATTATCTGATTATTTTTTTCAACTGCATCTAGCTCCCGCAATAAATCAGAAATATTTGTTATAGATGAAAGTCCATTATTTGATTTAGAATTATTTTCTTTTGCACTTTCTCTGCCGGAACGAACTGAAATTTCGCACATCATTGCGGCATCTTTGGGAATAGCCAAAGAAATACGTTTTTTTCTAGCCTGTTGGCGCCAAATTCTCGTTGTTACATCTAATTCTAGCTTTTCTCCCGGTGCATAAGTGTCTTTTGAATCTACTAGCTCAAGTTTTTCTATAAAGATAATTTTGGGATCTCTTGTTACACTTACTTCAACGCTAACACCAAAAGGACGTATTTCTTGAAATTGGTTCAAAGAAAAAACTTTTGTTAAACCTTCTAATTCTTCAGTCATTGCATCAACAAGCGAATTACTTGAAAAGAAAATATTCTCTCTCTTCCAACTCTCTTTCATATTTCCGCCTGAAAATCTGAGCTTAACTGTCGCCGTCCCTTCACCTTTTCGTCCCCATTCATTTTCAATTAGTGCTTTTATCCCAGAAGCACCTATTGCAGGACCTGTAAATGAATCTGAGAGAGTTTGAAAGCGCTTCAAAACGTCATTCCCCGTGTCTTTATCATGAAATTTTAGTACATAACTAGAAGCCGGTGCATATTGTCCAATTTTTCCAGCTATTGCTACCGGCCTATCCTGCGTTACAGTTCCTATGATGTTCCCCAAACTGCCTAACTTAAATGTATTGTCAAGTCTAGGGATAATTTTGATAATAGAAGCTTCTGTTGCTGGATAAGAAACGGCTCCGGCATTAAGCATTGGATGTGCAAAAGCTAGGAATCTCCCATCTTTATCCACTGCACTTAATGTCCCTATACTACCCATTTGAATATCACCCCAGGCTAAAGCAACTCCTATAGCGGCCCCTGGTTTGAGAATGTTATTGCTCTTTGCATTAAAACTTGATGTCGAGGTAGACCCGTAAGGAAGCATCGTACATCCAATTTTTTTCTCTAAATCTTTTACTAATTCCGGTGACATCCCATCCACTAAAACCGGCATATTTAAAGGGATTAGTTCCCTTTTGCTAAATATTTCGAGCTTATCATTATCCCTTAAGGCTAGGAATTTTGTTAAATTTATTTCTTCAAATAAATCTTCGTCACGCCTACTTGAATATTTATTTTGGATGTTTGAATTACGTTTTACATCGTCTGTGCCATTGTTTTTTTTAGTTTTATGTTTTTCAGCACTATCAGTTTCCACCAAATCTGGACTGAGGGGTGATGTTGGTACAATTTGTGGTATTTCAAAACCGGGGATACGCTCCGGCCAGTCTAAAGCTGAAATCATGTCTTCTATTGGAGTAGCAAGCCCCAAACTCTTTTCTGAGAATGACCACCCATATCCTATAGCTCCTATTAGTTTCCCGTCTATATAAATAGGAGAACCACTCATTCCTGCAGCAATACCACCGTTAGCATTTACCTCCTTATCTTCAATTTTAAATAGTATAAGGTTTTTAGGACTCGTTTTACGGGGAAGAACTCCTAATATGCTTACCTCAAATGGTGTAATTTCTGTCCCGGAAATAACGGTATATGCTTTACCCTTCATTCCAGATTTTATTTTATCGATCGGCATTATAGGCGATGACGGATTAAATGTATGAGCACTGGCAACAGTGTCACCCGTAAAATAAAGTAATAGTAAAAAAATAAACGTCAGTATATAATATTTTCTCTTCACTGTTTTCACTCCTATATAAATTAACCGGTCGTTTTCTGAAATCTTAAATAATTCATTATAAAATCATCTATCTCCCCATCAAGGACAGCCTGTGTATTGCCTGTTTCATATGAAGAACGATGGTCTTTTACTAGTTGGAAAGGATGGAGCGTGTATGAGCGAATCTGACTACCCCATGAAATTTCACGTTTTTCACCTTGAAGATCATCCATATGATTTCGACGCTCTGCCAGCATTCTTTCATATAATCGAGACCGAAGAACTTGCATGGCCGTAGCTCTATTCATGTGCTGCGAGCGTTCTGCCTGACAACTAACAACAATACCGGAAGGTATATGTGTAATTCTCACAGCAGAATCCGTCATATTAACATGCTGTCCTCCTGCACCCCCTGAGCGAAACGTATCTATTTTTAGATCTTCCGGCTTAATTGCTAACTCAACGTTATCAGGAAGAATAGGGGTGACTTCAACAGAAGCAAAGCTAGTATGTCTACGTTTAGCCGAATCATAAGGTGATATCCTGATTAACCGATGAACTCCTTGCTCGCCTCTTAAAAAACCATAAGCATAGTCTCCATTTATAGACACTGTTACACTTTTAATACCAGCTTCTTGATCTGTTATCTCGTCTATTAGTTTTACAGTATAATTATGAGATTCTGACCATCTAATGTACATCCGGTACAATATTGCAGTCCAGTCTTGAGAGTCAAGTCCGCCTGCTCCGGCATGTACACTTAAGATTGCTCCGGCGGTATCATATGCTCCATCTAATAAAATAAGCGTCTGATATTCTTCTATGTTTTTTTGTAACAAAGAGGAACGCCTATAAAATTCTTTTTGTAGTTCAACGTCTTCAAGCTCATTTAAAAGCTCTGCATATGTCTCTAACTCTTCTATTTCACCGCTGACAGCATTCAATTTATTTATTTTATTTTGAAGCATTACTGTCTCTTTAGATATATCCTGAGCATCCTTTAGTTTCCAAAAGTCAGGCTGTTCTGCAATTTTACGAAGCTCTTCTATTCTTTTCTCAATTGTGGCAAGGTCAAAGACTTCCACGCAGTTCGTCATAAGACGAGTGCAAGTTCATCATGACAGATGTAACTGAAAGATCTATCATTTCATAAACCCTCCTAATAATTAAACGTTGCTTTTATTATATGCTTCAAGAGTATAAAGTATAATAGTTTTTTTACCTATTGAAAATCAATCTATATTTTAATTGGAGGGTTACTCTAAAATGGGAAATGATGAGAAAACTCAGCTTAAATTGGACCTGCTTTCTATACTTTTAGAAAACCAGAATAAGCTTGTTCCCTCTTTGTTTATAGAAAGAGAATTAGGCATTACAAAAGAAATAATATATAAACAAATTAATTTTTTAAGAAATGAAGGATTAACTATAGACTTCACGTCTGACGGGAATTATATGCTTTCCAACGTATCTGAAATAAAAAAAATTTCGCCGTCTTATATAAAATTTTTGTTAAAAGAAAATACTTTTTTTAATGATTTTATATATTTTAATGAAGTAGGATCTACCCAAGAAGTTATTAAAAAATATGCTCAAGATGGAGTCCCTCAAGGTCTTGTAATAATTTCAGATCTTCAATATTCCGGGAGAGGAAGAAAGGGGCGTTTATGGTATAGTCCCAAAGGGGAAAATCTTTTATTTTCCTGCCTTTTTAGACCAAATTTTGACCCTTAATATGTTAACTTAATAAATCTTGCAGTGGGAATTGCAATACGATCAATTTTAATTGAAAAGTATAACATTAAGACTGAACTAAAATGGCCTAATGATATTTTAATAAAAAATAAAAAAGTGTGTGGAATTCTTAGCGAGGCAGCTTGTGATTCGGATAAGATACACTATATTTTAACTGGCGTCGGAATAAACGTGAATATGTCGAAAACAAAAATTAATGATGATATAAAAAACGATGCAACCTCTCTTTTAATTGAATCAAATTCATTAGAAAGCATCTCTCGCTCAAACCTTCTTGTTGAAATTTTAGAAAAATTTTCTTCTACCTTGAAATTATTTGATAATAAAGATGGAATAAAAAGAATAATAGAAGAATACAGAAATATTTGTTCAACTATAGGAAAAGAAGTAATGATTATTCAGGACGACGTAACGCTCATTGGAGACGCAATAAATATTTCCAGCCAAGGTGCACTTATTGTTCGCATTAACGGCAAGGAAAATCTGTTTTTTGCTTCAGACGTAAAACACTTGCGGTTAAATTAAAAAAACAAATTATGCCATTCCCACTTTACTTTTATAATTAGTAAAAGCTTATATGTATTCTTGATATTTTAACCCAGCTTATTCGCATTCTTACACATTAAAAGACCTATTATTAGGAATACTATATTCGCTATCCACGCTGCGATATAGGAGGGAATATATCCTGCTTCACCAAGCGACTGTGTCAGGGATAAAATTACATAGTATACAAAGACAATTATTACGCTTAGACCAAGACCAAGACTTGAGCTGGAACGTTGTGGGCGACTTCCAAGAGCTGCTCCTACAAGTGCGAGCACCATACATGCCCACGGGACAGAAATACGCAGGTGAAACATCATCCACAACTTAGAAGAGTTTATCCCGCTCTTTTCATTTAATTTTATAGTTGCTAAAAGTTCTTTCATTGTCATTTGTTCGGGCTGTTGCGTCGATGCTTTTGCTATTTCGTCGGGATTCATATTTATATTAATCTTTTGTTTCTCAAATTTGAACAAAAGACTTACAAGTCCATTTTTATTTACTTCAAAAACATTCCCATTATTTAACCACCAACTACCGTCTATCCAGTTCGCTGATTTAGCCGAATTTATTCTACTTAGACGACCATCCTCAAACTCTTGAACGACTACTTGAGACATGTCTCCGTTTTTTATTTCCATTTTATTTATATATATAACTCTTTTTAAAACTCCACCACTCTCTTCTTTTATAAAAATCTTCTCGTGAAACTGAGGTGGAGACTGTTTCCATACTTCAAAGAGCATTACGTTAGAAGCTGCTCTCTCAGTCAACGGTACAATCGTTTCGTTTATAAAAAAAGCTGTAATTGATATAATAAAAGTAGCGAAAACTACAGGCTTAACAATCCTACTAAAAGACAAACCAGCCGCCTTAAGAGCAATCAATTCAGAATTTGCAGACATCCTTCCAAAACCAGTAAGCGTAGCTAACAAACAACTCATTGGGATAGTGTATGTCATTAATTTTGGCAAATAATATATAAATAAGCGTATAACAACCCAGACAGAAACCCCTCTTTGTATAACGAGATCAGCTATTTGGAATAATAGGCTGCCGGCTATTAATATTATAGTAAAAGACATTATCCCAAATAGAAACGGACCCATTAGCTCTCTTAAAATAAACTTATCTAATGGCTTCATTCTTAAAAGACTGAGAAATTTCTTGTTTTGAATTATCACAGACTGCCACCATTTATTTTATGTATATATTCTGCACACTCTCTTATTGCACCATTTCCACCAGATTGTTCTGTACACCAATCAGCAGACTCCTTAATTTCAACAACAGAGTTCTTAGTGGCGATTCCTACACCAGCCCACTTTATACACTCTAAATCAGGGATATCATCTCCTGCATAGGCTATTTCTTCTTTTGATATTTTGTATTCAATAGCAATTTTTTTCAATTCTGTAAGCTTATCATTAGTCCCATTTATACAAACGGTTATGTTTAATTCTTGGGCTCGTCTCTGAGTTGCGGGTGAATATCTTCCACTTATAAAGACCACTTTGACCCCCGACTTAATAAGAGATGTCAAACCGTATCCGTCTTGAGTGTTAAATCGTTTGTATTCATTCCCTAAACCATCCATATATACGCCACCGTCAGTTAAAGTCCCATCGATATCTAAAGCAAACAGTTTTATCATAACTATAAATATCTCCCTACTTGCTATGCCAGTCTTGTGTAATTCTTGATGCGAAACCGCGTTTCGTTGCTGCAGCAAAGTCCACTATTAGCTTAGCTTCAGACAACTCTCCATATAGCGCAGCGACTTGAGCAATACCATCTTTTATTCCCAATCCTGAGTTATATATGATTCTATATATATCACGTAAAATACGACGAGTTTCCGCATTAAATCCCTGTCTTTTAAGTCCAATTCTATTAATGTCGTAAACTCTACATGGATTCCCTGAAGCCAAGCAGTAGGGGGGAATGTCCTGTATGATTTTTGAGAAGCCTCCCACCATAGAATAATCTCCGACATGCACGAACTGGTGGAACCCACACATCCCACCCACAACAGTATGATCGCCAATATGTACATATCCGGATAACCCCGATTTGTTTGCTATTGTACAAAATGATCCAACTCTTACGTTGTGAGCTATATGAACACCTTCCATGATATATGCATTGTCACCGACACGCGTGATTTCTCCTTCACCTGTTGCCCTATTAACAGTAACAAATTCACGACAAACAACATTATTGCCAATACGCACCCAGGTCTCTTCTCCTTCGTAGCTAAGATCCTGTGGTAATCCGCCTATTACAGAGTGTTCGTATAACACACAGTCTTCTCCTAGTTCGGTAAATTCACATACATGAGAATTTGCTCTTAGAACTGTTCTGTCTCCGATTTTCGTTTTCTTTTCAACAATAGCATAAGGACCAATAGTCACATTATTGCCAATTTCCGCCTCTTTGGACACTATTGCTGTGGGATGTATGTTTATACTCATCTTTTATTCTCCGTCTTTAATGTTAAACCCGAAGATATGACAAAACCCATGACTGCTTCTGTAACTATCTCACCATCTACTGTGGCTGTGAATTTAAATTTACCCACTAAGCCTTTTCTTTTAATCAAAGTAGCTACTGTTTTAAGCTGATCTCCAGGTTTAACCGGCTTACGAAATCTTGCTTTGTCAATTGAAGTTAGATAGGCCAAGCTTCTTTGTTCTCCACGAAAATCTCCTTGGAAACTCAGTAAAATTGCTCCTATCTGTGCCATTGCTTCCAGAATTAGAACTCCAGGCATAACTGGTTCGTCAGGGAAATGGCCTTGGAAAAAAGGCTCATTATAAGTAACGTTTTTATACCCTGTTACTTGCTTAATGTCTGGTTCATCGATTACTTCCTCTATTCTATCTACCAAAAGAAAAGGATATCTATGAGGTAAACATTTTAATATTTGATTAATATCTAATTCCAAATCTTCGCCTCCTCTAATTAATACAAATAAGTATTTTATCGCATATATATTTTTTTTAATCTTTCTACAAGTTTTCTATGAAGTCCATGACCACTGCATATACCTAAGTAGTGTCCCGTAGGAATCGGCCCCATAAGGGCTAAGTCTCCCAAAAGATCTATTATCTTATGTGTGGCACATTCAAATGGCAAACGCAAGCCTCCCTCATTGAGGAGCTTATCTTTATCAAAAACCAGTGCGTTATCTAATGTTCCTCCTTTCGCAAGGTCGGCTTTTTTGAGAAAATCAAGTTCATAAGTCAAACCAAAAGTTCGTGCTTTAGAAATTACACCTAAAAATTTTTCTCTGTTTATTTCGTATGTTATTTTTTGTAATCCTATTGGTGTTCCAGGATAATCAATAATATATGTCATTTTGAGTATTTCTGATGGAAAAACAGAGATTATTTTTTCATCTTTATGTTCTATCACAAGTGGCATAGAAATAACTCTCCTTGGTGTCACCCCTTCTATTTCGACATAGCCTGTCTCATCAATCGCTTTGGCGAACAAATGAGCACTCCCGTCCATAATAGGCACTTCATCTCCGTCTAAAACAATTATTACTGCATCTAATTCCATTCCAACGATGGAAGCCAGTAAATGCTCCGCAGTTCTTACGATTGAACCGTCAGGAAGACGAAAAGATGTTAAGCGGGAGTCCTCTTCTACAACGGCATCTACAATATTATATAGACCGTTTTTTGTTTTAAATCTGATGCCGTAAACATCAGATGGGGACAGTGTTAATTCGTTTTTTTTACCTGAATGAAGGCCTGTTCCCTTAAAATTAATTTCATTTTTTATCGTTTTCATTTTAATCGTCTTTTTGTGTAAGTCCTTCTATTTTTTCTTTTAGTTCTTTAATTTCTTTTATCAATTTCGGAAGGGTTCTTAATGCTACTTGTTGACGAAGCTCCTCCCTATGTTCTTGTGCGGGGAATCCTGAATATATTTTATCTTTAGGGACATCTTTGATAACACCCGCTCTAGCTCCTATTGTTGTCCTTGCTCCGATTGTGGCGTGATTGGCTATCCCTACTTGTGCCGCAATTGTTACGCCTTCTTCTAAAATAGTGCTACCTGCTATGCCCGATTGTGAAACAAGGATACAATTAGCACCAATACGACAATTGTGTCCTACTTTTACGAGGGAATCAATCTTAGTTCCCTTAGAAATTAGAGTTTCTCCAAAAGTCGCCTTATCAATACAACTGCAAGACCCTATCTCTACATTATCTTCTACTACAACGTTTCCTATTTGTGGAATTCTTAACAACCCTTTTTCTCCATCTGGCATAAAGCCAAACCCATCAGAACCTATTACTGCATTTGAATGAATAATACAATTTTCCCCAATTGTTACGAAATCATGTATTACTACACCCTGTTCAATTATTGTGTTTTTACCTATAGTTACATGCTTACCAATCCAAACATTTCCAAGAAGTACAGCATCATCACTTAATACAGATCCTTCTGAAACTACAGAATTTGGACCAATATAAACATTTTCACCTATAGTCGAATGCCCCGACACTAACGCACTTTTTGATACAAAGGGTTTTTCTATTATGAAAGAATCAAAATATTCAAGCAAAAAGACCAGGGCACGACGAGGATCTTCCACTTCTACGCCAGAAGCCCCTTCGGGGATCCAACCTGGCTTTGTAAGCAATACCATTTTAGATGTTGCTAAAGGAACAAATTTACTTTCCCATAGTGGAGAAATAGACCCGACCTTATATTTATCGATAGACGTTATGCTGTTTATTGAAAGTTCTGGATTCCCTTTGAGAACGCCACCTGTCATGCTTAAAATTTCTTTAAGTTTTAGTTTTTTAGCCATAACTTATCTCCCTAAAAGTCTATAAATTTCCCAAAATTCTTAACCCTAACATATTTGAGTCGCGTGAATCATAATGAAGTTCAAAGGATATATATTCTGTAGCTTTCCAGCCTAAAGCAGTGTTTAACTCGCCATCTTCTCTAATTCTAACCCATGCATAAGGTTTGCGTAAACGAGGGTCAATATTTAATCTTACCCACCATAAATCATCTCTTGATGACCATTCTCCACCTAACCATATATCTCCCCACGGGGACCATCTAACTCCTAAGCGCCCTTCAGGATTCCAATCTTGTAACTGAATAATTCCCTCCCCATACACTTCCATTATCCAGTTTGGAATCACTTCAACTCTTTTCCCTAAGTGTACACCAAACTCAGCTGATTTTTCCTTAGTCCCTGCATATACAGAAGCCCATGCCCCTATCGAATAGCGTCGACTTTCTAGTTTAACATTCATTTGCGAAAGAGGGGCTGCTTTAAACTCTACTTTTGAGAAAGATGCCGTTTTTTCTACAATTCCTCTCGTTTGGAGAAAATTTTCCGCCCAATTATTTATTTCTTTGGAATGAAGCTGTACCCATAATACCGGAAGCCCTATAAAAAGAGAAAATTCCTTCATCAAATCTTGTTTTACATCACCTTGCAAAAGTGTAGGAAGGGAATTTGATATAAAACTAGAATTAAAAGCTAAAATTACTGGCATTTCCGGCGAGAAAGTTACTTCTAACGTTGGTAACTCTTCTTTGGAAAAAACAACAAAAGACGTTCGCCAGCCAGGTAAGATATGAGTCAATTCTTTTTCTATTTCTTCTTTTAGCACAATATCACACCAGGCAAGCGATTCTAATGGCAAACCCTCTACTAATAATTCTATTACCCTCTTAGCTTTAATTAAATCGGATTTAAACCACTCTAAGGGTGCTCCTTTTATCTGTGGTTCATTAAATTCTAAAGCCCAATTATTGGGTGGCTGATCTGCTATGAATTTTAAAGAAACTATTTGTGAGTCAACATTTATTGTATCTAGTCTATAACCTTTGAATAACTTTTCTGAAACAGCAGTAAACACTGCAATCAACTCTGTACTGTTCATTCCTGACGATAGTTTTTGAGCCACAGCGTTTAAACTCCGGCTAACGGCTTTCTCTTGCCAACCGGACAACCCTTCTACGTTAACAGAATAAGAATAAGCAGGGGATATGCAGACAGTAAGAGTTGCGGCAATGAAAAATGCCGCAACCCAGCTTTTAATATATTTAATAATGTAGCTAAAATAATTCTCCAAAACCAAAATGGAACCTGTCTTCACTGCCAGAAGCGTAATCAAGACGCATATTGCCAAGAGGCGTATTTAAACGAACACCAAACCCTGGAGCAGACCCTATATCACTTCCCAAGCTTATATTTGTATCTCTGCGCCAAGATCTACCAATATCATAGAATACGACAAATCCAAAGGCTTTCTCTATTGGAATTCGCAGCTCTAAATTAGCAAGCAGCATGTCTTCACCACGAAACTCTTCATCTTTATAACCACGTAAAGTTGTATCTCCGCCTATTGCATACATTTCTTCGTAAGGGACATCACCAGAAGCCGAACCGAGCATCAATCTAGCTGCAAACATCGGTGGTCTGTCTTGAGTATTTGTAAAAATAGAAGACTCAAAGAAGTTTTTAAATAAGTGCCCTACCGGCAAATAGTATTTGGTTTCTAGCCAATATTTAAAATAATTAAAATCCTTTTTATTTACAGTTGCTCTGCCATACTGGAGGTTCAGAATCTGAACATCTCCCTTACTATAAGGAAGGTATTCATCTATGTTTAGTCGGCGGAAAGATAGTAATCCCGAGTAATAATCACCTTCACCCAGGTCATCAATTACCCTTCTTCCCTTATCATTTATTCTGTCCTTGACATCATCGAAAATCAATCCGTCAGTAGGGACATTTTCAACAGTATGCCAGTCCAGCGTAAAGTACCAGTTATATTTTGAAGTGTCACTAAATTTACGACCAAATCCGTAATAGGCTCCTTTTTTATCCCTGTCATACTTGAATCCATCGGGATAGGTATTTCCCTTAATGTAGTAACCCAAATTATTCCAGGCTCGCTTATAGGCTCCTACTCTCCAAGCTGTAACCTTGCCGCTCATATAGGGTTGCTCATAAGTTATCCAATATTCTGATCTGTTACCCAACTCAAATCCTGTGCCCAGCTTATAACCCTTTCCTCCAATATTTGTGTTTTCGTAGCTCATCCCGCCACCAAAACCACTCTCTGTTCCATAAGCTACATTAAATCCAAGGCGACCAGTTTTTCCCTCTTCAACAGTCAAAATCAATATGACTTCGTCCGCCTTTTCACCTGGTTCGAAGTTGACATTAACGTCACTGAAAAAGCCCACAGCCTGTAACCTATTCAAAGTAAGGCGAAGTTTATTTGAATTAAATAATTCACCCTCTTTTATTTTCATATACCGTCGTACAACATATTGCTTCGTTATTTTATTTCCTTGTATAATAATTTGCTCTATTTTTGGCTCTACTATAATGACAGTTATTTCGTTTCCACTTATTTTTACATCAGCGATATTAGCCATTACATAACCGTCTTTTTGATATTTTTCTTTAATTCTCTGGATATCATTGCGGAAAAATGTTCTGTTAAAAATCATTCCGGGTTTTGTAAAAACTAAATCTAAAAGTTTCTCTGATGAATATACCGTGTTTCCTTCGAATTTTATTGATCCTACGATAGGGTTCTCTTGCACAACAAAAACAACTTCCACTCCTCCGTCTTGGTCTTTTACTTTATAATCGGCGGCCGCGAAGAAGCCTAGTTCAAATATAGATTCAGCATCTTTACGAAGTTTTTCTTCGTCTACTGGTTCATCAATCTTCGTCGTTATAGCACTAAGTATATGTTGAGTAACTACTTCTTTATTTCCTTCAATTTCAATCGAAATCACTTTGGGACCCGGAAGATTAGGTATTTCCTGTTGATCTGTGTCGGTTGCTTTTACACTCTCATTTTCATGAGGAACGATATTGGCCGTATCAGTTTGCACAAGGTTTTGTGCCGTTCGTATATTCTCCCCTAAAATAGCATCTTCAGATGCTTGGGATGTTGAAAAAAATACAAATAAAAAAAGTACACCTAACAAAAAAACGTCTTTTAGGCGAAGATGCAAACGAACCACTCCTCTTGGTAATCTTATTTAATTCCTAGACATATTATTATGGTAATAATATTATTTTACAACCTTAATTCCGAACGAATCTCCTCTTAAGGCTCTCTCTCCAACCTGTATTAATGAGAGCAAATCATCTTGAACTGTGGTTTTTACAAATGACTTATTTTTACTTTCCTGGGCATTACTCTTTAGATTGTCATCAAACAACTCTTCTTTGCTATTTCCCTGTTCTTTTTGGTCACTTTGCTTGGCATTATTTTTATGATTAACAGATGTATTGACGTTTGTCTTAAGAGGCGTCAATGCCATACTTGAACCTTCAGCAAAATTAGAACGAAAAACCGTCAACAATTCTGCCTCTTCTTTTGATAACCAGCTTAAATTTTTTATATTGAAACTATTTTCACTAGACACTTTTGAAACTACTGTCATGTTTTCTGATTCTGTTGCTATCGGGATACTAGTTAAGGAGACAATCAACAAAGCTATACCAATTGTTTTTATATGCAAGGGTATTGTAGATAATATTTTTTGGAATCTAAAATCATGTGAATCTTCTATAAGAATTCCATATAATTCTTCTCTCAATTCACGAGCTTCCGCGTTTAGACAATCAGAAGCAGCCACAGCGGAAGACCACTGTTTGCCTTCACAGGCTCTTGACAGTCTATCCAACCAACGCCTCAATCTTATAATTTTCTTTTTCATAATTTGTCGCCTCTATCCGAAAGAATAAGAATCATAACATTATCACAGGTTAAGGAGTAGAAGTGGTTTTTAGCACCTCATTTTCTAGCCACTGCCTTAATTTAGATAATGCATTTCTACGTATTCTATATACATGGCTGACATCTATTTTTATTTCAGAAGCAACTTCTTTTGCAGCCCTTTGGTCTAAAACCAAAGCCTTTAATATATCGGATTCCTTTTTCGACAAATCTGCTATCGCTTTTTCCAAATCAACGCTCCATTCGGCGGATATAGCATCATTGGATAACAGAGACTGTCTCATGCTCTTTTTTATAAACGCGACTTCATCTGCAGGAACCGGGGCCTTACCCTCAACTCTTTGTAGAAAATTTATAAGGCTACCCTTTATTTTATAATATGCATATGTAGAAAAACGGTTATTTCTACTAATATCAAAACCATCTACGGCTTTAATAAGTGCCAGCATGCCTTCTTGTATCATGTCTGGATAAGAACTATATGAAACCTTGTAGTTTTTCGCAAGCCAATAAACCATTGGCCTGTAAGAAAGTATTAACTCTTCTCTAGCTTCATCATCACCGTTAGAACAAGCCATCCATAAGTCTGCTTCATGTTTTTCTTTTATTTTTTTTAATGTTTGCTCGTTGTTATGATCTTCGCTCATTTTGTGATATCTCCACAACTAAACGTTTTGATAGTCTTTTCATCACGCATTTTAAACAATTTTAACATATATAACTATAAAATAACTAATTCTAGGGAGCTCAAAATCTAACTTTGTATCTACTGTGTTTATAACGAGGGAGATGTTTGAAAAAAATCTTTATAAATACAATTTATTATTTATATTTTATAGAATAAATAAATTTTTCTAAAAAAAAAGATCCCCGATATAATAATCGGAGACCTTAATTATCACTGGAGCCAGCGTCCGGACTCGGACCGGAGACCTGCGCATTACGAGTGCGCTGCTCTACCAACTGAGCTACGCTGGCAGAATAATTTGGCGGTCCCAAGGGGATTCGAACCCCTGTTTTCGCCGTGAAAGGGCGGTGTCCTAGGCCTCTGGACGATGGGACCGCGTAAATGGTGAGCCGTTCGGGACTTGAACCCGAGACACCCGGATTAAAAGTCCGGTGCTCTGCCGACTGAGCTAACGGCTCACGCTAACTACACGATGGGTAATTCTACAGTTTATTGCAAAAATGTCAATAGTTTAGTCAAAAATTTAAAGTTTTTCATAATTTATTCGGGTCACAAAAAGCTTCCGCACATTCTAAAACTCCAATTTTATCGTTTAACCATTGAGCAGCAGGGTGTTTCCTCATACCTAGCCATGTAGCCACTTGTAAGTGAAGGCACTTTACTGCAAAAGGAGCGTGTTTAACGTCTATTCCTCCAACCCCTTTACTGAGTAAATATTCCATTGCCTTATCTGGTATTTTTTTCGTACTACTAGTACTATTTATGGGCTTTATGGTTATAAGCTTCTCTCGTAAACTAGAATAGGCTTTATGCCACTCTTCTACTTCCTTTGGCTTGCTTCGGAATATTTCTTCCAAATTACTAATCTGCTTAGCAGATTCAAGCCTCCCACATTTTTTTATTAAGAATGGACATGTCAACCAAAAGACCGTGGGAAATAGGATTTTTTCTAAAGGTAAAGGACTACAAACTAATACTTGTGGATAGCCAAAAGTACAACGTTTTGCAACCGCAACAATGTAAGACAAATGAAAATTACGTCCCCTATTTTGCTTTAAAAGAATTTTGTGATCATTTTGGGTTAAGGGAGTCCAATGAATTGAACAAGATTCTCCTGGACAATAATAAGAGCTCTCGTTTTTAGAATTCATTTAATTAGGTTTTTTAGCAGAAACGCTTCCCCCTCCGCGTCGTTTCGTTCCACGAGAATCTTTTATTTTGTTATTTAAATCAGCCATTTTTTCATCGCTAAACTTTAAGAAGTTGCTTAATTTTTTTTCAAAATCTTCCTCTCTCTGCTGCGGAACAACGGGTTCTGTTTCTTTTTGCTGAGCTATCTTCATTGAAAGGTCAATTCTATTTTTTTCATCTATTTTTATGACTTTTGCTTTTATTTTTTGTCCTATTTCAAGAATGTCTTCAACTTTTTTTACGTACCCGTGAGAAAGTTCTGAAATATGAATCATTGCTTTTTGACCAGATTCAAGCCTCACAAAAGCCCCGTATGGAGCTATATGCTCAACTGTTCCTGTGAGGACGTCACCAACTACAACTGTTGACGATTTTTCTTCCATTTGCGGTTCAAACCTCCAAATTTTATCTTTGTTTTTAAAAAAATCATTTTACTGTCAACGTTGGATTTTACCATATAAAAACACGTTTGACACAATTTATAATGTTTTTTTATTTAATACATATTTTTTTTAGGACAAGATTTACGTCATCAGTCTGAAATGGTTTTATAAGAAAATCTTTAGCACCAGCTACTATTCCTTCTAGGACCATCTCCTGTTGTCCCAATATACTCAACAAAATTATATCAATTTCTGATTGTACGGATTTGAACGACTTTATGCAATCGACTCCGTTTATCCCAGGCAGTAACATGTCCAATATTAAAATATCAGGAGATAACACTTTAATTTTATCCAGAGCTTCTTCTATACTTGTTGCTTCTCCAACAACCTCATAAGAATTTTGCGAAAGAATTTCCTTAAGAACATTTCTATTATGAGCAGATGCTTCCGCTATTAAAATTTTTTTATTCATCATATTCTCCTTTTATTTTCAAAAACGACTCCTAATTCTTCAAGAAATAAGGGATTGATAACTTTTATATACGTTCCCTTCATACCCAAACTGCTGCTTTCAAGTATGCCGGCACTACCTAATTTTCTTAATGCATTTACAATTACACTTCTGGTAACACCAACTCTATCTGCTATTTTACTGGCAACGATAACCCCTTCGGTAGCACCCAACTCTTTTAACAAGTGTCGAATTGACTCAATCTCTGAATATGAAAGAACTTTCATTGCCATCTGGACAACAAGAAGCTCTCTACTATGTTTCTCTATTAGGCGCCCTCTGTCATTTAAAATTTCAAGCGCAAATACAGTAGAGAGATACTCAGCTAAAACAAGATCTCTAGTGTCAAACTGATGGCCAAACCGTGCTAATATCAAAGTGCCGAGACGTTCACCGGAACCATTAATCGGCACTATAAGAACATTTTTATTTGAATAAGTACAAGGTTGATCTGCATATGCACATAATCCATGATCTGTGTAGTTTAAAACAGATTCTTGTATATTATTCATTTTATATACGTAGGATTTAGGCATTGATTCTGCTAAGAGGATGTCATTCATAATAGAACAGTTATATTCACTAATCCAAGCATATCCTAACAAAGTTCCGTCCTTACTCATTACATAAACATTAGCTACGGATAAATCGGACATAAGCCTTGCAAGTTTAGGATAATCAGGTGCACCTACATTTTTGTTTGATTGTAAAACCCGCCCTACAATCCTGGTTTTCTCCAAAAGATCTTGCATCGCTGCTGGGCTATCTATTTTTGGCCGTGCTTCCATTAATTCCTTTGGCGTCTCCATAAAAATCCCCCTTATCCCCTTAAGTTCTATTCATTTGCTCTTGGGTGGGCCGACATATAACTCCTCTTCGCCTCTTCAACAGTTATAGTAAGGTATCTCTGGGTTGTTGCTATGCTCTCATGTCCTAAAAGCTCCTGAATGATTCGAAGCGGAGCTCCGTTTTCAAGCATGTGTGTTGCGAAACAATGTCTTAACGTATGAGGTGATACCCCATGCAGACCAATTTTAGTAGCTGAACGTAAGACAACTCTGTGCACCGTTCTTACTGTTAATCTTTCTGCGTTGCTTTTTTTTGATGTAAACAAAGGGCCTTTTTGTGTCGTGTTGTTTATTAGAGACCAATCTTCTAACAAACCCAATGTTTTCTTACTAAAAGGAACTATCCTTTCTTTCGAACCCTTACCCATAATTCGAAGAGTCCTTGTCTCCAGATCAATCATTTCCCAATTTAATTCAACCAATTCAGAAACTCTCAGACCGGAACCATACATAAGCTCGAGAATTAACCTATCCCTATCATAATTTTTGCCCAAGCTTGGCCCTTCTGTTAAAAGTCTATCTGTATCCTCATATGAAAGGGCCCTGGGCAAAGAAGAAGGTAATTTCGGTCCTTTCAGAGGTGCTGCAGGATTTGATGATAAAAACCCTCTTATAGTGAGCCATTTTAGGAACCCTCTAACTGCCGAAAGTTTCCTAGCAGCAGATGTTTTTGAAATTCCGATGCCTATTATATTGCTTAAGAAAATCCTTACTGCTTCTAAGTCTATATCTTTTATGTCGCCTATACCTTGCTTTTCTAAATATTCTGAAAATTGCTTTAGGTCCACAGAATAATTGACAAGTGTGTTCTCAGAACGACCTCTTGCTTGTAAGTAGTTTATAAAAGAATCAATATGAGAAAGAATATTGTTAGACATATTATGATTTTAACAGTTATAGCACAAATTTCAATAAATTTATTGTGTAGGGATGTAGTAACTTAAAGATAAAAGGAGTGTTTTTACTTGATTGCATTAAAAACTCTAAATACTTGTTCAAAATCAATCTGAGACAAAAAGATGCTTATACGTATTAATAAATCTATTAATATGTTCCTTAGATCTTTTTGCGTAAGCTTCACAACGCAACGTCCGCTTGTAAATTTTTTTCCCAGGTAATTTGGGAAAGATGCCTAAGTTGACATTCATTGGTTGAAAGGTCTCTGGAAGAGCAGAGTATAAATAATATAAAAGAGATCCCATGGCTGTCTCTGGAGGGAAAACAGGCATTTCATGCCCCATAATATGTGCAAACATAAAAATAGCTGAAGCCATCCCTGTTGAAATACTTTCAACATAGCCTTCAACGCCTGTTATTTGACCCGCTAAATACAGCGGTTCCTCGTTAGACAAACGTAAAAAGCGGTCAAGTACTTTAGGTGCACAAACAAATAGGTTTTTGTGCATAACGCCCTTACGTACGAACTCTGCATTCTTAAGTGCTGGAATTAAACGAAAAACCCTTTCCTGCTCTCCCCACTTTAAATTTGTTTGAAACCCTACCATATTATAGAGTGTGCCATCTTTATTATCTTGCCGTAGCTGTACAATTGCACAAACTTTTTTATTATTATCTATTGCAGAAGTTAATCCGACCGGACGCAATGGACCAAAAAGTAAAGTTTGTACTCCTCTTTTTGCTATCACTTCTATCGGCAAACATCCTTCGAAATGGTGAATTTCTTCTTCAAAACTATGTCTCTGCGCCGTCTCAGCCTCCGTCAAAGCTTCCCAGAACTCATGATATGTTTGTTCATCCATTGGACAATTAATATAATCGCCCTTGTCCCCATATCTATTAGCCTTAAAAGACAATTTTCTGTCGATACTTTCATAGGTAATTATAGGTGCAACCGCATCATAAAAATAAAGAAAATCTGCTCCTACTTTTCTCTTTAATTCTTTTGCGAAGGCTGGTGAAGTTAAAGGACCGGTCGCTATAATTGTAGGTAACGACGGCATTGAAATTTGCTCTTCTCGTATTATCTTTATTTTGGGATGATTGCTTATTTTATTCTCAACTAATTCTGAGAATAGATCTCTATCAACAGCGAGTGCATTCCCAGCAGGGACTTTTGTTCTCTCTGCACATTGAAGGAGCAGACTGTTAAGTGTCCTTAATTCTTCCTTTAAGATCCCTGCTGGGGTTGTTGTATTTTCTCCGCCAAAAGAATTGCTACAAACAAGTTCTCCTAAAAAAGAAGTTGTGTGTGCCGGAGTTGTTTTATTTGGCCTCATTTCATATAAATGCACATGAATGCCTCGCTCTGCTAATTGCCAGGCAGCTTCTGTTCCAGCCAAACCCCCACCTATAACTATTACTGTTTTAGTCTGACTCAATTTTCTTTGTTAAAGCAGAACCTTCTGCCCCGTTTTTGTTCGCTTTTAATTTGGGGTTTTGCCACGTTATATAGTCACAGTCAGGGAATCTCGAACAACCGTAGAAAAAACGTCCCTTAACTTTGCCTTTTGTGGCTCTTCTTCTTACAAGTTCTCCCTCTTCGCATTTAGGACATTTGATTCCAATGCTTCGGACTATTTTTCTTGTGTATTTACAGTCAGGATACCCAGTGCACGCAATAAATTCCCCAAATCTGCCATGCTTTATAATCAGCTCGTTTCCACAGTCGGGACATTTTTCGCCAATAAACTCAGGTTCAGGATGCATATTCTCGGCATTTTTTGCCACATCATCTAATATTGGCTTAAAACCACTCCAAAACGAAGATATTATTTCACGCCACTGCTTTTTACCCGATTCAATCTTATCAAATTCTTCTTCCATTTCAGCCGTAAAGTCTTCATTGATAAAATCAGAAAAATATTTTATTAAAAACTTATTTACCAATAATCCTAGTTTAGTTGGGATTAACCTCTTATCTTCTTCAGCAAATTCGACATATCTACGTGTAAATAACGTGTCTATTATTACCGCATAAGTAGAAGGACGTCCTATCCCCTTTTCTTCAAGCACTTTTATTAATCCTGCTTCTAAGTAACGTGCTGGTGGTTTTGTGTATTTCTGATCTTTCTTTATATCTATAACTTGTAAGGGCTCACCATCTACTGCCGTTTCTATAATTGTGCTCTTTACTCCCAGAGGATAAAGTTTTCCCCACCCATCAAAGTCCACTACAATTCCTGCCTGTTTCAAAGTATAGTCTCCACTACTACATGTGATTGTAGATCGAGATATGCGTGCAGCTTCTGTTTGACTAGCTATAAAACGACTCCATATGAGATTATACAAACTATATTGTTCGGGAGATAAAAATTCTTTTATAGATTCTGGTGTTAAAGATGGGTCCGTTGCTCTTATCGCTTCATGTCCATCCTGTATGTTAGCTTTATCCTTGTATTCATTAGCTTTTGTTGGCAAATATTCTTTGCCTAATTCTTTCTCTATATATTCTCGAGCCGCACTAATCGCTTCTGGTGCGATCCTTAAACTATCTGTTCTCATATAGGTAATCAATCCAGTAGGACCTCTTCCTGGCATCTCTACTCCCTCATAAAGAGATTGTGCTATTCTCATCGTTCTTTTTGAGCCGAAACCGAAACGGCGTGAAGCCTCTTGCTGCAGGGTGCTTGTCTTAAATGGAGGCAACGCTGATTTTGTCGTGCTCTTTTTTGAGAAATTATCTACTTTTAGAATATTGTCTTTTATTTCTGTCTCTATTTTTTTTGCCTCGTCGGCATTCTTAATTTTTAAGGACTTACCTTTATATTTATCAACCCGTAAAAGATAGTGTCTATTTTCTCCATCAACCGACTTCGCATTAACATCTATCAGCCAGTATTCTTCAGGAATAAACTTGTTTATTTCGTCTTCTCTGGCACAAATTATTTTTAGGGCTACTGATTGCACTCGACCGGCAGAAAGTCCTTTTTGCACCTTATTCCAGAGCAATGGGCTAAGTTGATAACCGACTAAACGGTCCAACACCCTGCGTGCTTGTTGTGCATCCACCCTGTTCATATCAATTGTGTCTGGTTTAGATATAGCTCCTATTACTCCATTCTTTGTAATTTCATGCATCCTTATCCTACACTTTGTTCTTGGATCTAACTCAAGCAATGTTGCTAGATGCCATGAAATGGCTTCTCCTTCGCGGTCAGGGTCCGATGCTAAGAATGTCGTCTTACTTACAGATGATGCGTTTTTAAGCTCTTTAATTAACTGCGCTTTTCCTCTTACATTAATATACTCGGGGTCAAAGTTGTTTTCGATATCAATTGCCAATCGTGCTTTAGGTAAATCTCTTACATGTCCAATGCTGGCTAAAACCTTATATTCATTTCCTAATATTTTCTCTAGAGTTCTTGCCTTGGCAGGAGACTCAACAATTACGAGTTTTTTCCCCTCAAAATCAGAAACTTTTACGCTCCCCTTTTTAGCTGTCTTCTTGCTTGTCTTTTTAGGAGCAATTTTTTTAGTTTTAATTTCTACATCTTTTTTTGTAGTCATATATGACACCTCTTTCAGATATTTACGCTATACCTGCCGGGAGCTGATGTGTAAACTATTTCTTTTGCAGATAAAATCGCAATCGTTTTTAATACGTTTGCGGCGTCCATCTTAACTTCATTTGCGATATTGTCTATAGTGTGCCCACCTGAACGAAGTAGAAAATGCACTACTGTTATCTCTTCTGAAGACAGGGACTCTATATTTATTTTTTTCAATTTGTCTGACACATTAGAAACAGATTCAAAATGCTCTTGGATACCCCAAAAAACATCATCGTTGATATAAGGATATGCACCATCAAAAATAAGCCTGTTACAGCCTTCTGAAACTTGCATATTTATAGGGCCGGGAACAGCCCAAACCTCCTTGCCTAGATCTATGGCGATCCGGGCCGTGATCATAGCTCCACTTTTTATAGGGGCTTCTACCACTATAAGCTTCTCTGAAAGAGCAGCTACTATCCTATTTCTTCTAGGGAATCTCCACGGTTCCCCTTTTGTTCCTAGCGGGAACTCTGAAATTAACGCACCTTTTTCACGGATTCTAGCAAAAAGCTCTGAATTTGAGCGAGGATAATCTATATCTACTCCATTTCCTAAAATAGCAAAAGTTCTACCATTAATTTTACAAACACCGGAGTGAGCAAATTCATCTATACCTGATGCTCCCCCACTTATTAAAGATATGTTTGCTTGTGCAGAACACATTCCAATGCGCTCCGCTATTCTTTGCCCGTATACTGTTGATTTCCTTGTTCCTACGACGCCAATGGTCTTAAAAGAAATGTTTGTTGTATGTCCCTTCCAATAAAGTAGTAATGGCGCATCTTTTAGAACAGAAAGAGTTTCTGGATAGTTGTTATCGAGAAATGTCGTTATTTTTATACCAAGTTTTTGGCTTTTTTCAATTTCTCTTTCAGCCCATCCCCTTTTTTCGTCTTCTCTTATTTTTGTTAATGCAGATTCAGTAAATCCTAATTCCTTAACTTTTTCAATGCTGCTTTTCCATAGCATTTCAGGACTCATTTTTTTTGCTATTATCTTTTCCCAAGCCCGGACATCTAAGCCCGCTTTATTTAACAAAAGTAGTGCTTTTAGGACCTCATCCACGAAAGAGCTTCTCCTTCTCTATAGCTTAACGCCTCTGCGACATGTTGTATTTCTATTCGCTCTGTATCTTCAAGATCTGCTATCGTACGTGAAACACGAAGCACTCTAGAAAGACCTCTACCCGAAAGTCTAACTCTATTAAGTGATTTCAATAAAAATTCTCTTACTTCGGGTTTAATTTGCACATGATGACGAAGAATTTTTTCTGGTATTTCTGAGTTACACTGAAATCCTAATTTATTCCATCTTTTTTCCTGACGTAAACGAGCCTCTTTTACTCTTTTCCTAACATCAAAACTACTTTCACCGTTTTTGCCTTCTAGTGATACAAGCTCCTCCGGCATAAGTCTTGGAACTGATATGTGCAAGTCAATTCTATCTAATATAGGACCGGATAAACGCCTTCTATAACGATCTAATGCAGAAGGAGAACAGCTGCACCGCTCAACAGGATCTCCGTAGTACCCACATGCACATGGATTACATGCTGCAACCATAAGAACCTTGGCGGGGTAAACTACACTTCCAGCGGCTCTGCTTACCGTTATATGTCCATCTTCCAACGGTTGGCGAAGGGACTCCAAAACATCCCGTGTAAACTCAGGAAATTCATCAAGAAAAAGAACTCCTCTCGAAGCCAAACTTATTTCTCCTGGACGTAGATGCACTCCTCCGCCACATAGTGCAACGGCACTCGCGGTGTGATGCACTGATCGAAAGGGCCTTTCCTGCAAAGTTGAAAAATCTACTCCTGCCGTACTTTTTAGCAAGAGTACCTCTATTAATTCTTCATACGAAAGAGGTGGCAAAATGCTCTTTAAAGCCCGGGCCAACATTGTCTTTCCAGAACCTGGCGACCCTACAAAAAGAATATTATGATGTCCGGCCGCAGCAATTTCTAGTGCTCTTTTAGCTACGGTTTGTCCTTTTATATCTGAAAAATCGGGATTTGCTTCCGGCTCTATATCGTTTATAAAAGTGTGCTCAACCAGAGGTAGTTCCTTCTTACCCTTCAAATGTTCAAATAAGTCGTTCAAAGTTGAGACTTTGTATGCTCTTATTCCCTCTATGAGCCCTACTTCATCGGCATTTTTTTCAGGTATATACAAATCAAAGTTTTTCTCTTTTGCTAAAAAAGCAGCAGGTACTGCTCCTTTTACCTTTCTCAGCCGCCCATCTAATGCTAATTCTCCTAGAAATAACGAGGGGTTCTTTACTTTTACCCCCCCCTGTGAACAGGCAATACCAACTGCCATTGACAAGTCTAATAGTGCTCCTTCTTTGGGTATATCTGCCGGAGCAAGATTAATGGCCACTCTCCCTTTGATGTTTATGCCTACACTCCTCAGAGCTGCTCTAACTCTTTCTCGCGCTTCTTTAACAGCAGTATCCGGTAACCCTACTACTGATATTTGAAATAGCCCCCCTGTTGTTTCAACTTCCACTTCCACTGGAATGGCTTGTATTCCGCGCAATGTAATTCCGGAAACATAATTCACAGTATCGCCTCCGTGATATTTTTTATGTGTTCAGTATCGTAAGAATTATCTTCTTTTACCGTAATTGCCAGAAGGTCTATTCTCCAAAAAGCGGAGTATTGTTTGTTCTCTACCCAAGTCCTACACGATCGAATAAGTTTTTTGAGTTTTTCTGGTCCTACTGTTTTATCAGGGGGCATTATCTTGCCAATCGTTCTCGTTCGAACTTCTACAAAAACTAAGTCACAGGTTTCACTGTCTTTTGCAATGATATCTATTTCGCCCCAACGATACCTGACGTTTCTATCGATTATTTCATAATCGTTAGATACCAAATACTCGCACGCGATATCTTCTCCCATTCTACCTAGACGTAAATGTTTTGGAAGAGAAATAGTTTCAGTTTCTTTTATATCTCTCTTCTTTACTGCATGCTCTTTAATATAAAGTTCAAGTGCTCTCTCAAGAGACATTTTCTTCAGAAATGAGCACACCTCTAAAAGACATCCTATGTATTGGAGAGGGGCCAATTTTTTTTAATTTTTCTCTATGTTTTAAGGAGGGATATCCCTTATTAGATGCAAAGCCATATTCAGAATAGATTTTATCTAATTCAATCATTGCATTATCGCGTAATACTTTTGCTATCACTGATGCTAAAGCTATCACCGGAACCCTGTCATCTCCTTTGACAATACATTTCTGTTTTATAGATACATTAGGAATGTTCTGATTCCCGTCAACAAGAACTAAGTCCGGAACAATAGGAAGTTTTTCAATGGCTCTTCTCATGCACCACAATGATGCTTGTAATATATTGATACTATCTATTTTTTGGGGAGATGCAGCCTGTGCCCTCCAAACAACTCCTAGTTCTGACAATCGTAAAAAAAGCCTCATTCTTATTTTATGAGAGATTTTTTTTGAATCGCGCAGTCCTTCTCCTAGAAGAATAGCGTGTTGGCGTTTATTTATAATTACTGCTGCTGCAACAACAGGACCTGCTAAAGGACCGCGTCCAACTTCATCAGTACCAGCTATTACAGGAATATGCCCCAGCATAATTAAAGAAGCTCCCATAGAGGAGGCTCATTGGGTTTTTCCAAACTCATACATCCAAATTTTCCTGTAGCAAAGGCTTCTAGAAAAATCTTGCCTGAAGTTTCCAAATCTATAACACCACCGGGTAATAGTTTTCCCAACCTATTCCCAATATTTTTTAATATATCTGAAGTTGTACCTTCAGGTTTTATACCCCATGTTTTCTCTAATCCAGACCAAATATCTTTTTTAATCATAAAAGATATGCACTCTTTTGCGTGTTCTTCGTAACTACCTATTACTTGTCCTTTTGATGATCCAATCCAAGAAAGAATTCTATGAGCTCTTTTGTCACTGTGCGGATCAAGTATCCCCGGGGAATCTGCCAATAGGAATCCTTGACCTCTAAACCACGAGACACCTTTTGTTACACCTGGGACTCCCCCTACTAATGCTGCTTTACGTCCAACAAGTTGATTAATTAGGATTGATTTCCCAACGTTAGGTATGCCCACAACCGCCAATCTCAGATCTCTGTAATAAGGCTTCTTTCTCGTTATATCTTTTTTTAGTTTACTTACATTCCCTTTTCTTAGGTCTAAGGATTGTGCCATCATGCCTTGTTTATTTAAAAAACGAACCCATTCATTAGATACGTTTTTTTCAGACAAATCTGCTTTTGAAAGAACCACTATTATTTGAATTCTATTTTCAAAAATATCTAATAAGGGGGACGAAGAAAGGTTCGGGGCCCTAGCGTCCCGAACCTCAATTATAAAATCTATTGTATTGGCAAGTGCTTCTAACTGTCTCTTGCCTTTTGCCATATGGCCAGGGTACCAAACTGTACGGCCCATTTATTTAATTAATCCAATCCTCGTTATTGGCCAATATCTAAAAACAGCGGGACCTCTCAAAAATTTCTTGGGCACAAATCCCCAGAAGCGTCCGTCTTGAGAATTGGGTCTATTATCTCCCAAACAAAAATATTTTTTATCTGGGACTTCTATAGGTTCCATGTCGTATGTATCTGTATTTTTAACGTAGGGTTCAAATAATTCTTTCTCATTTATGTAGACTGTACCATCGCGTATTTCGACTTTCTCTCCGGGTAACCCGATTATTCTTTTCACGAAATCCCTTCTGGGGTCAACTGGATACTTAAATACAGCTATTTGTCCTCTTTCAGGCTCTGTTTTTGGTAAAGAATACCAAAACTTTAAAACAAGTACTCGATCCCCTATTTCTAATGTTGGGACCATAGAAGAGCTTGGAATCCAAAAAGCTTGGATAACAAAAGTCCTTAATATAAGAGCTAATATCAAAGCCCAAAAAACAGTTTCAATTGTTTCACGCCACCATGGTTTCGGCATGTCTATATAACCTCCAATATATTATATCAATAATTATTTAACTCAATTTGTACACAAGTCAAAAACACAAATGTTTATATTCACAGTGAACATAGAAACTTTTCCTAACTCTTTATGATTTTTGATAGTCAAATGTTTTTTTAAATTAGTTTTACACATTAATACTAATGCAAAATAGAAAAAATTACTTTTTTAGAAACACTAAAGAGTCCTTTGCTATATAATATATATACTCAATTAGTTACTAAGTGTAACATATAACCTATATAAATTTAATACGCTTTATAGTAATTTAAAAAACTCTTTAATGTGATTAACAGTTGATAAAAAACAGTTTAACTAGTATACTTTCTTTGCTTTATTTTAGGGCGATTAACTCAGCGGTAGAGTATCACCTTCACACGGTGGAAGTCGATGGTTCGAACCCATTATCGCCCACCAGACAATTATTAAGCGATTTCGAGATCTCGAAATCGCTTTTTTACTACTATTTATAATCTGATATTGAGAGAATTTCAAGCTTTATCTTCTTCATATACTTTATTTTTAATATAACCTTATAGATATATTATACCAGCTAAAACAAGCAATATAAATTGGCAAATAGTATATTTATTATCCAAAATATTCTAATTATGTTTATTATATATTTTTAGTTTTAACTAAATTACTAAGTTTTTGTTTTGTTACTAGCTCATTAAGCTTTGTTGTAGTAACATGTATATAGACCTAATATTATAGTATTTTCGGAGGTTTCTTTATATGGCAAAACAGCAGGACGAAGGCGTATACTTATATATTGACGATAGCGGAGCAAGATACATAACGGTCGTTGACGCATTCGGGGAAGCCAATATGATCCCCTGGAAACAGCCGGGAGAAAAAGGGAATGTAATTGAGAAAAGTTGGAATTTACAGGGACAATTTATAAAACTTACTATATCTTACTAGTCTAAAGGTTAAAATTTTATAGATTTGTTTTTAAGTTTTGTAATATATTCTTTTACTTCTTTTACATCATCTGTAAAATCTTTACAACCCATAAGTCCGCGCGTATACCGCTTCCCCTGCTCAACACTAGGCTGATTGAAAGGATTTATATCTTTCATTTTCCCAGTGAGAGCTGTTAAAAACTGATAAAAAAAGATTAGAGCTCCCAGTGTTTTTTCGTCCAATCTTTCTAGCTCAATTAGCACTACAGGACGTTCTGATTTTATTAAAGCAGCAACAGTGCTAATCGCTTCTAATTTCAACATCTCTCCTATCTCCATAGAATTAAGATATGAAAGCGAAGAGAAGGCCTTTATATCAGTGCTGGGAATAAAAATCTCTTCATCTTGTTTTTTTATCGTAATAATTGTAAAAAACTTGTCTTCTGGGCCATCCAAATATAGTTGAAGCTGTGAATGTTGATCAGTTGCACCAATTGAACGCAGAGGGGTGGTCCCTTTTCTCTCTTTACCCAAGCTCTCACCCCAAAGCTGAGCAAACCACTCTGTAAAAAATAACATCTTACTGGAGTAAGGCATCATTACAGATATATGTCTGCCTGACTTTTCATGAAAACAATTTAGTTTTGCCAAAATACAAGCTGGATTAAGGTCGCAATCAGACGAAAAAAGGAACTTGCTCATTTTTTCCGCTCCAAAAAGTAAGTTGTCTATATTAATTCCCATCGCATGTGCCGTTACGAGCCCTGCTGATGATAATACAGAGTATCTCCCGCCTACTGATGATGGCAAGTCAATAACCTTACAACTACACTCCTTAGAGAAATCCCTAAACATACCGTCATTGGGATCAGTTATAACTAATATATTATTATCTACGTCCCCCCGCACAAAATCGAGGGTCTTCATTTTTTCCCTAAACCACAAGAATTGTGCTGTAGTTTCTACGGTATTACCAGATTTACTTACTCCTACAAGAGCAACGCTACCTTTTTTTATTTTATTCCAGATGGAAATCATTTTTACAGGGTCAGGATTGTCGGCTACGTAAAACTTAGGGTGATTTTCTAAATCATTAAAATAGTCACCTAAAATTGCCTGATTGAGCATAAGAGAACCTAATGAAGAACCGCCAATCCCGACCTGCACTATAGAGTCATAACCCTTAAGCCAGTCTCCCATCGCTTTAATAGTGGTCAGATTGCTTTCGGGAAGTGAAAGCCAACCATAACCACTAAGATCAGAATCCTGTCCTTTTAAGGAATCAAGTGCTCTAATACAAATGGTATTATATGTTTTATTGAGTTTTTCAAAAGACACGTTGGAAGTGCCTAGTGCAGAGCCAAAATTAAATTCTATAATAGTATCGTTCATTTCTACCTCCTGAATATATCAAACACTATTTCAGAATATCTTAAAATGTATATGAAAAGATATATCCTGGTAAGCAGGCTATTATTCTTTATTAGATAATTTTTTGCTCTTGAAGGGTACTCTTAATTTCGTCAGCATTAAAACCTACTATGAATTTCTCCCCTATTTGAACAACTGGAACACCCATCTGATTGGTTTTCTTTACTACAAACATTGCAGCTTCTTTGTCTTCCGCAACATTTTTTACCTCAAAAGAAACTCCGAGTGAAGTAAGATACTCCTCTGCTTTAACACACCATGGACAAGTTTTTGTTGAATAAACGATAACTGACATTGCATTCTCTCCTTTGTGCTTATATTTTTGATTATATTAATTATATTTATTTTTTTATTATAGCCTAAATTAACTATTACGCACGAAAAAAAACCTAATTTATCATTTATAATTAAACACATTATGTTTTGAAATCCAAGGAGGTTCGTCATGTTTACCATTGTTTCTAAAGAGAGTATTGCTCCGAGTGAATTTGATATTTGGATCAAAGCTCCACGAATTGCACAACAAGCAAAAGCAGGGCAATTTGCTGTTCTGAGACTTGATGAATCTGGAGAAAGAATTCCTCTAACAATAGCCGATAGTGATGAGAATAAAGGCTTAATTAGATTTATATTTCAAGTCGTAGGAAAGACTACAGCAAAAATGTCAATGCTGAACATAGGAGAAAGCATTCTGGATATTTTGGGTCCGCTAGGAACCCCAAGCAAAATTAAAAACTATGGTTCTGTTTTAATGATTGGCGGCGGGGTTGGAATTGCAGCTCTTTACCCCATAATAAAAGCACTCAAAATAGAAAATAATCGAGTAATTACAATTCTGGGGGGCAGAACTTCTGATCACGTTATAATGAAGGATGAATGTGCGAAATACTCCGATAAATTAATAATAACAACTGATGACGGATCTGAAGGCACTAAAGGGGTTGTAACCGATGCAATAAGAGCTCTCATTTAAAATGGAGAAAATTTTGACTATTCATGGTGTATTGGCCCAACAATAATGATGAAATACTGCTCATTAACAGCCAAAGAAATTAATCTCCCAATCTATGTTTCTTTAAATTCCTTAATGGTGGATGGAACAGGAATGTGTGGATGTTGCCGTGTTTCCATTGATAGCAAAATTCTCTTCACCTGTGTAGATGGACCTGAGTTTGACGGCCAAAAAGTCGATTGGAATGAACTAATGAATAGGCTTAAGCAATATAAAACAGAAGAAAATAAATCCTCTGAAAAATACTTATCAGAAGTAGGTGAACATCCTTGGCTTTAGATTTTTCAAAAGATAAAACCCCCATAAAAGAACAGGATCCCAATTTAAGAATAAAGAATTTTGAAGAAGTTTGTCTGGGATATTCATTGCATGAAGGGATGTTAGAAGCAACAAGGTGTATAAATTGTAAAACTAAACCTTGCGTTTCCGCTTGTCCTGTTTCTATAGACATTCCCACTTTTATAAAACAAATCAAAGAGAACGATTTAAAGGCTGCTGCTACTACGATAGATAAATACACAAATTTACCTGCAGTATGCGGGCGAGTTTGCCCTCAAGAATCACAATGTGAAGGTGTTTGTACTGTTGGCAAAATAAAGGGTTTCCAACCAGTAGCAATTGGGAAGCTTGAACGACTAGTGGCGGATTGGAAATATACTAATAAAAAAACATCTAAAAGTGAAAATATAAAAAATTCTTTTAAAAAAGGAAACGTGGCAGTAATAGGTTCCGGCCCTTCAGGGTTAACAGTTGCAGGTGATTTGGCAAAACTTGGCTATAAAGTAATAGTTTTTGAAGCACTTCATTACGCGGGAGGTGTTTTAACATATGGCATACCAGAATTTAGATTGCCCCAAAAAATTGTAGAAACTGAAATCTCTGCAATGAGAAAACTTGGCGTGAAAATAGAATGTAATGTATTGGTCGGTAAAACAATTACAATGCAAGAAATAATGCAAAAATTTGACGCTTGCTACATATCCGTGGGGGCAGGCACTCCCCTTTTTCAAGGGATCAAAGGGACTAATCTGAATGGGATATACTCAGCAAGTGAATATTTAACCAGAATAAATCTTATGCATAGTTATAAATTTCCTCTTTACGATACTCCTGTAAAAATGGTTAAAAACGTCGCAGTTATAGGAGGAGGAAACGTTGCAATGGACGCGGCACGTTGTGCCAAAAGGCTTGGAGCAAAGAACGTTACTGTATTCTATCGCCGTACGCTTGATGAATTGCCGGCTCGAATTGAAGAATACTTTCATGCCGTTGAAGAAGGAATACGCTTTAGCTGGCTCACTAATCCAATAGAATATTCTGACAATGGGAAGGGAGAGGTTGCTTCCATTAAATGCATTAGAATGGAACTTGGGACGCCGGATGAATCCGGACGGAGAAGACCTATCCCAATCAAAGATAGTGAGTTCTCTCTCAAAGTAGACTGTGTGATTGAGGCAATTGGTCAAGGAGCAAATAAGGTCCTTTTAGACACCTTCCCTGAGTTGGAGTTAAATAAAAAAGGCTATATTAAAGCTGATCCGAAAACTGGAGCTACATCTGTCCAAGGAGTATATGCGGGTGGGGATATTGTAACGGGAGCAGCTACTGTTATTCTTGCCATGGGTGCTGGTAAAACTGCAGCTATTGCGATAGATGAATATATTAAAAACAAAAAAACTAATAAATAGTCTGATTAAATAAAAATAGGAGGGAGATGCCAGACTGCAATCACTCCTATTTTTATTTTAAATTGCTTCTATACTTTTTATGCCATAAACATGGCAACATCATCCTCAACCGTACCAATTCCAGCTATACCAAAGTTTTCGATTAACACTTTAGCCACGTTGGCAGATAAAAATCCAGGAAGCGTAGGACCAAGGTGTATATTTTTAACTCCAAGATATAGAAGGGCCAGTAAGACGATGACAGCTTTCTGTTCATACCAAGCAATATTATACGCGATAGGAAGTTTGTTCACATCATCAAGCCCGAATACTTCTTTTAGTTTTAAGGCTATTAGTGCAAGAGAATAGGAATCATTGCACTGTCCAGCATCGAGGACTCTGGGAATACCTCCGATATCGCCAAGATCAAGTTTATTATAACGATATTTTGCACAACCGGCAGTAAGAATTATTGTGTCTTTAGGTAGTTTATTTGCAAAATCTGTATAGTATTCTCTTGATTTCATTCTGCCATCACAGCCAGCCATAACAAAAAACTTCTTAATAGCACCAGATTTAACTGCTTCAACTACTTTATCCGCTACAGCAAAAACCTGGTTATGGGCAAACCCACCAACGATGTGTCCTGTTTCTATTTCTTTCGGGGCCGGCAAGGTTTTAGCCATTTTAATAATTGCAGAAAAATCTTTTTTCCCAGAAACATCTGTAAGAATATGTTCGCATCCTGGGAATCCTGCGGACCCTGTTGTGAAGATTCGTTTTTTAACCTCTTCTTTTTTTGGAGGAACTATACAATTTGTTGTAAAAAGAATAGGACCATTAAAAGATTCAAATTCTGAAACCTGCTGCCACCATGAACCTCCATAATTGCCTGCGAAGTTATCATATTTCTTAAAAGCCGGATAATAATGAGCAGGTAACATTTCACCGTGAGTATATACATCTACTCCTGTACCAGTTGTTTGCTCTAACAATTGCTCTAAATCAGTAAGGTCATGACCTGAAATTAGAATGGCAGGGTTTTTTCTTACCCCAATGTTAACATTAGTAATCTCAGGATTACCATATTTAGAGGTATTAGCCTCATCAAGTAAAGCCATTGCTTTTACACCATATTCACCTGTTTTAAGTGTTAAAGCTACAAGTTCATCTACACCTAAGTTGTCATCTATAGTCGCCGCGAGTGCTTCGTATATGAAAGAATTTATTGAAAGATCTTCTTTACCTATATTAAGAGCATGTTCCAAATATGCGGCCATACCCTTTAATCCATAAATCACAAGTTCTCTTAAGGAACGAACATCTTCATTCTCAGTAGCCAGGACGCCTACAGTTGTTGCTTTTTTCAACATGGACTCTTTTGTATCTGACTCAAAAAGAGCTGAATCATGCAATTTATCACTTTGCACCTTATCTCTTAATGTGTTTCTAAGTAATAACATTTTTGTAATTTGTCTTTCTATCGCCTCTGAATCAAAGTTAGCGTTTGTAATGGTCATGAAAAGACTTCTTAGAACTTCATGATTTGTCTCAGGAATGTCTGCTGTTACGACTTGGCCTTTTACAACTATATCAGAAACTCCTTTTAAGGTATAAATCAATAAATCTTGAAGATTTGCAACCTCCTCGTTTTTTCCGCAAACCCCGGTCACTGTGCAACCTTTATTCATTACGGTCTCTTGACACTGATAACAAAACATACTCATAAAAATTCTCCTCTCTTTGGATTATTTTAAATTACTGTGCTTTTGCTATTTTTATCCCGAAGTTTAAGGCTTCACTCTTTACATTTTCATCAGGATTCCAATTATTTTTCAATCCGTCTTCATCAATTAAAGTAAACCCTGCATCTCGCATCGACTCAGAAATGACTTTTGTAGCCTCCCCACTCCATCCGTAACATCCAAATGCAGCAGCTTTCTTATTTTTAAATTTAAGACTCTTCATTAGCTGTATAAAACCAGCTACTTTATGAAGTACGTTGTTCCCTACAGTGGGGGAGCCTATGAGCACCGTTTTTGACTTAAATACCTCTGTAATCAAATCGTTGCTGTCATTCTTTGCCAAATTAAAGAGCTTGACAGTAACATCTTTATCTACGGATTCTATCCCTTCAGCTATTTTCTCTGCCAAGGTTTTAGTGGCACCCCACATTGTTTCATATATGATAGTTATTTGATTCTCTTGATAATTGTCTGACCACTTAGAATAAAGATCCACTATTTGCATTGGATTTTCTCTCCAAATAACACCGTGGCTTGTCGCAATAATATCTATGTCCAAATTTAAAGATAAAATTTCACTTAGTTTTCTTTTTAGAATTGGGCTAAAGGGAGCCAAAATATTTGCATAATATTTTATTGCCTCGCCATTTAACTCACATTGGTCAACCAGATCGTTATAAAGTTTTTCTGTCGCATAATGCTGTCCAAATGCATCATTACTAAATAAGATGTTGTCCCTAGTAAGATAAGTTGCCATGCTATCAGGCCAATGCAACATAGACATTTCTACAAATATTAATTCCTTGCCGTTTCCTATATCTAACTTATCTCCAGTTTTAACTATATTAAAATTCCAATCTTGGTGATATTGTCCTTTAAGCGATTTCACTGCGTTCGCAGTGCAATATATCGGTTTATCTGGAATCAATTTCATTAATTCCGGGAGAGCACCGCTATGGTCAACTTCACCGTGATTTATAACAATATAGTCGATATCTTCAAGATTAATTTCTTTTTGTAAATTGGAAACGAACTCCTCTGCAAAAGGCTGCCATACTGTATCTATTAATACTGTTTTCTCTTCTTCTATAAGATAGGAATTGTATGTTGATCCTTTATGTGTCGAATAGTCGTCACCATGAAATTTAAGAAGTTCCCAGTCTACCTTGCCAACCCAAGAAACATTATTTTTAATCAGTTTTTTCACTATAGTTCACACCTTCCTTATTTTATTTTCTACAATTTTTTATTCTAAAAATACATAATATAAAAATAACATAACAAAAAAAAATAATACATCGGTACAATATGCATTTTTTTGTATTTACTTTAACTTATTAATTTTCTCGAATGTAGCTAAGATTTTATTTACACCTTTTTTCGTATTATCTTCATCTAAAACCGAAAACTCCATGGGACAAATCCCATCTCCCTTTCTATTTTTTATATTTTGAGACAAAATATCCCAACTTCTGGGGACATTCTTTTCTTTTAAAAATCTTGCTGCGGGGACACTTATTACTTCTGCAAAAACTTCTCTTACTCCCGCAGAAACACATATCATTGCTGCTGCCTTTCCTATAACTTTATCTACTACGATAGATTCTCGCAAATTTTTCTTTCTTTTTTTATAAATAGTGATTAAAGGGGAAATGCCTCTTCCCTTTTCTTCATCGACTATCTCATTGTTTTTTATTAAGATACAGTCACTTACCCCTGAAGTAATATTATTGCGAACTTGCTCAAGCAGAAGCGGGGATAAGGATAAAGAATCTTTTTCTTGAATTCCAGTAAATTTATTTATCTTTATTTCAATCAGTTTTGCCAAAAAAGGCACTGTAATTAACTGAATTATTATTCCAGGTATTCCTTTTAAAACTGAATAGATAGCTGTTAAAATAACTAATTCTCCATTTTTAAAACTTAATAAAAAAGCGAGCAAACACCCATTAGCGATCCTACCCAACATTACTGAAAGAGATAGAGATAAATAAATTGAAGATTGCCTAACTCTATAAGTCCAACCACTAACAAAACCCAATATGGCCAGTTCACATATTAACACCGGAAGCATTGGAAATGCAGAAGGCATTCCTGTTAACACACTAGATAAAACCGGTGTTATAATCCCACAAAGAAGCCCATATAATGGCCCGCACGTTAAACCACAAACAAGTACAGGGAAATGCATGGGCAAAAGGAATACACCTCTTAGACCAAAGGCATGTCCCAAGAGATATGGAATCAGCACACCCAATGCTATTAACATGCCAGATAAGACTTTGATGTTTGTTTTATTGTTCAATTTTACGATCCCTTATAGATAATATATTCTTATGCTTACATTCTTTTATTCTTAAACACATCTCAAACTACCCCTATTACTTTGCTTAATTCAAAAATAAACATCCAGTTAAATAATAGAGATATTTACGAGATTAAAGTTAATGCGGCCGTTTAGTTTCTAACAGCCGCATTAACACTGTCTAATAATTCTATTGATACAAAACTACTCTTCCTTACCCTCTTCTTCTCTTTCACTGGCAACTTGCTCAATTATCTTTTTTGAAACATCTGCAGGGACTTCTTCATAATGTGAATGTTCCATAAAAAATGTCCCCCTACCTGACGTCATTGAACGTAATATTATCGCGTATCTAAACAATTCGGAGAGAGGACACTGTGCTTTTACTACTTGTAATTTGCCTTCTCCGTCTATTCCCATAATACGTCCTCTACGGCTGTTAAAATCCCCCATAACGTCACCCAAACACTCTTCAGGAACAGTTACTTCTACATTCATTATCGGTTCAATCAAAATAGGCATCGCTGTTTCCATACACTTTTTAAAAGCCAAAGATGCGGCTATTTTGAAAGCCATTTCTGAAGAGTCGACTTCATGGTATGAACCATCATATATTGCACAAGCAAAGTCTGTAGCAGGGAATCCAGCCAAGTAACCTTTTTGGGCGGCCTCTCTTAGTCCCTTTTCTGCCGCTGGAATATAGTTTTTTGGGACAACTCCGCCAACGACTCTATCTATAAATTCAATGCCAGCGTTCTTTTCCAGTGGAGAGAGTTCAAACCATACATCTCCATACTGGCCGCGACCTCCTGACTGTTTCTTATGCTTCCCCTGTCCCGTCGCCTTTTTCCTTATTGTTTCGCGGTAAGGGACTTTAGGAGTACGTGTTTCAAGCTCGACCTTGTATCTTTCTTTAATTTTTGCAAGAACAATGTCTATATTCATATCTCCCATACCAGAAAGCACATCGTCACCTGTTTCTGGATTTTTATCAAAAGATATTGTGCGATCCTCTTTTAACATCCTTGATATTGCGTTGCCTAGCTTATCTTCATCGGCTCGGCTCTTTGGCATAACTGCAACGCTGTAAACAGGTTTGGGAAATTGAATTTTTCTGAACTGCAGATGAGATCCCTTTATACCCAAGGTATCTCCTGCTGTTGTGCTTTCTAATTTTGGTATAGCAATTATATCTCCCAAAATTATTTCTTTTATTTCGTTATTTTCTTTACCCATCATTTGACGGAATGAACCAACGCGTTCACTCTCATCTTGAGTAATATTATGGATTAATTGATCGCTTTTAAGTCGTCCTGAAAAGACTTTTACAAAAGATAGTTTCCCAACGTAAGGATCAATCATTACTTTAAAAACAAAACCTAAGAATGCCTCGTTTTCATCAGGTGGGATGTTAACTAACTCTTCTCCTTTTAGTGCCGCACGATTAAGCATATCTTTCGGAGAAGGCATATAATATACAAGCATATTCATAAGTTGAACTACACCTATATTTGCTGTAGCTGAGCCTGGTATAATTGGGTATATTGCCCTTGAACAAACTGCTTTCCTTAAAACATCTCTAATTTCATCCGGTGAAATATCTTCTCCTTCTAAATATCTCATAAGAAGATCATCGTCTGCTTCTACCACACGTTCTACAAGATCTTTGTGAGCAGCTGCTATTTCTTCAGCCATTTCAGCAGGAGCTTCAGTTTTTATAAATTCTTTGCTGCCATCACCTTTGTACATATAAGCTTGACCAGTACGCACATTTACTATGCCTTTAAAATTCTGTTCTTTTCCGATAGGGATATAAAGCGGGACAGCTTTATCAGATATGTTTTCTTGGATGTCCTTAACAGCACTATAAAAATCCGCATGCTCTCTATCCACTTTGTTTACAAAAAAAATTGCAGGGGTTTCAAAAGTTTCTGTAAAATTCCAAACGGCTTGTGTCTGTACCTCAACTCCGGCCGTTGCGTTGATAAGCACGATTGCCCCGTCTGCAACCCTCATAGCTGAACGTTGTTCGCCTACAAAATCAGCAAACCCGGGGGTATCTAATAAGTACATTGTTTTGTCTTTGTATGGAACAGTTGAAAGGGAGGTGCTTATAGAAATACCTCTTTTTTGTTCTTCCTGATCAAAATCTGAAACGGTGTTTTTATCCTCTATTTTCCCCATGCGAGAAATTAACTCCGCGTTATACAAAATTGCTTCATTAAGAGAGGTCTTTCCAGCGCCTCCGTGCGAAATAAGAGCTATACTACGAATATCTTCTGGCTTACGTGTCCCCATAATTTCACTCCTCCTGAAACTGTGTGTGTTTTTATATATAAATATAAATTGATTTATAAGTAAAATTAAGTATACAGAATCTTTGGTGAAAAACAGTTACAACTTGTTGATAATAACCTTAATCTTGAATAATAGTCAATAATATATGATGAGTACTAGTTATTTTTCTACTTATTAAAGACAAATCTATTCTAAAGTTCTTTTAAGAATATCTATGACCTCTTGATGATCAGCAGAACCTCTTGTCTCACGCATAACAAGGCCCTGAAGATATTTTATTTTTGCTCCTTTTTTATCTTGTCCAGAGCGAACAACTTCCGCAGCTTCCGGCTCTGTTTCTATAATTTTATTAATAACTAACTGGAGATTGACTCCTGTAACTCGACCGGAATCACCGCCACAATCGTGTAAGGCTTTGTCTAGCCCCATATTCTTCTCTAACATGGCTGACATAACATCTTTTGCCAATGTATTAGAAATTTCCTTTTTATCTATTTTTTTTATAAGGGTTGCAAGATCTTTTGAAGCAATTGGAAAGTTTGATATATCTATTTTTTGATCCCTTAACACACGCAGAACTTCAGTACGTATCCAGTTTGAAGTCCTTGCGGCAGAAGCCCCATTTTTAACGCAGTCTTCAAAATAATCTGCTAGCTCTTTCTGTTCCGTAAGTAAAAGACTTTCCTCAAAAGATATCTTATATTTTTCTACGATTCTATTTCTCTTGTCCCAAGGCATCTCTGTCAGGGTATGGCGTATTTTTTCGACATATTCGATATCGGCATTAATAGGAGCCAAATCCATTTCAAGAAAATAGCGATAATCATTTGCATTTTCTTTCCCCCTCATAGAGCGGGTAACTCCCACTGCATCATCCCATAACCGTGTTTCTTGAATTAATGCTTCCCCCTCATCAAGGATTCTATTTTGCCTAGCGATTTCAAACTCTAAGGCTCTTTCAATAGACTTTAAGGAGTTAATGTTTTTGATTTCTACTCTCGTACCTAAACTTCCGTCGTCTTTTGATAGAGAAACGTTTACATCCACACGAAGTGATCCCGACTCCATTTCCCCATCAGAAACTTTTAAATAACGTGCCAGTTGACGAATTTGTGTTATGTATGCAACTGCCTCTGCTGAAGAATTTATCTCTGGTTTTGAAACTATTTCAGAGAGAGGCATGCCTCCCCTGTTATAGTCAACGAAAGAGTGTGAAGCACCGGAAAGACGACCGTCCGCAGTTTGATGTACTAGCTTGCCGGCATCCTCTTCTAAGTGAAGATGGTCCAAATGCACTCTTTTCTCTTTCCCTTCAACTAAAATATCTAAATATCCGCCCATAGCAATTGGATGATCATATTGAGTTACCTGATACGCTTTCGGTAAATCCGCGTAAAAATAATGTTTCCTATAAAATCTAGTCTGATCTTGTATGTTACAGTGAAGAGCCAGCCCTAGCTTCACCGCTTGTTCTACCGCTAGTTCATTTAAAAGTGGCAAAGTTCCAGGAACGGCCAGACATATCGGGCATACATTTGTATTGGGTATGGCTCCTACATAATCTGTCGAACAACTACAAAACAACTTGCTTCTTGTTTTAAGCTGCAAATGAATTTCAAGTCCTATTACAACTTGTCTTTTCATTAGTTCACCCCTTCATCTGATATTAGCTCAGCAACATAAGGAGAACCAATATTTTTTTCTATGATAGTTGCTATTGAGAGCAAAGTTCCATCTTCATACCTCGGGCAACAAAGTTGAACATTAGTAGGAACACCCTCTGGTGTAAATCCGACATTTAAACTTAACGCAGGAATACCTGCTAAGTTAGCAATACAAGTAAAAAAGGTTTTTAAATAACTTTGTGCATCTAACTCTTCTATTATCCCTTCTCTATTGGGCAATGTTGGACTTACAGGAGAGATAAGAACGTCAGCCTTTTGATATAGATTCATAAATTCCTCTACTATCAACTGACGCACTTTGGTCGCAGGGATATAGTACTCCTCGTAATAGCCTTGGGTGAGAAACGCTGTTCCAATAATAATTCTGTGTCGAACTTCTTCTCCAAAACCACTACTTCTACTTTTTTTATACATTTCAGAAAGATTCTTCCCATCTTCATGATAGCCATATCTCATTCCGTCGTAACACGCTAATTTCGAACTTGCATCTGAAAAAGCTACTATATTATAACAAGCCACCGCATATTTAAGGGCTATAGGAAGTTCGACCTCAAATACATCGGCCCCCTCCTCTATGCAAATTTTAACAGTTTGATCTATTGCCTCTAAAAGCTGCTTATCCACTAATTTTTTATCATAACCTGAAAGAATCGCAATTTTCTTGCCTTTTAATTCTTGTTTGCCTTTTCCCAAAAGAGAAAAAGATTGCCTATCAAAAGCATCGCACGTTGAGTCATTTGTGTCCGCCTTTGCCAAGACATCCATAACTGTAGCCATATCTTCTATACTTCTTGTAATTGGTCCTACTTGATCCAACGAAGATGCGTATCCAACCACCCCATACCTGCTAACCTGTCCATATGATGGCTTCATGCCATGCACTCCACAAAAAGCAGACGGCTGTCTTATTGAACCACCAGTATCAGTTCCCAAAGCTATAGGACAAAAGCCTGCAGCAACAGAGCAGCACTTCCCCCCGAACTTCCGCCGGCGATAAATGATATGTTCCTAGGATTCTTCGTCCTTCCAAAAAACGAGGTTTCGGTTGTATCACCCATCGCAAATTCATCCATATTAGTTTTTCCTAAGAGCACTGCTCCTGCTTCTCTCATGTTCTTGACGGCTGTCGAATCGTATAATGGGACCCAGTTTTGTAACATCTTACTCCCGCATGTAGTTTTGATTCCCTCTGTACAAATATTATCTTTAACTAAAAATGGAACTCCGGCCAATAACCCAGGATTCTCCCCTCTAGCTATAACTGCATCGACTCTTGTGGCATCCGCTATAGCCTGTTCCTCAGATAAAGTTATTATTGAATTAAGGAACATATCATGCTTTTTTATATGTCCGATAAAGGAAGACAGAATCTCTTTCGCTGTCCATTTCTTATTAATTATTCCATCTGTAATCTCTTTAGCTGTAAGATTAATAAAATTAACACTACTCATCTATTTCTCCATTACTGCTGCTTTCTTCAAGAGCCATAATTCTCGGAACCCGGAAAAAGTCTCCTTCTGAAACCGGTGCCTTTTCTAAAAATGAATCCCTTCTATCCCATATTTGGGGGATATCTTCCCTTCTTTTAGGCAGAGAGTGCATTTCCCACTCAAAAGTGTTTACTTTTGTTAAATCCAAATCCCTCATGTCATCACACATATAAATTAATTCATTAATTTTATTCAAAACTTTCTGAAATTCTGCTTCCGACGGCAATTTGATTTTTGAAAGATCAAAAACTTCTATAAGTTTATCTTTTGTCATGACTATTTTTTTATTCACTGGGTTCCCTCCGTTTAGAAAAAACATTAAGCCTCTCCATAAATTCTTCTTCACTTAACACTGTAATTTTAAGAGCAACTGCTTTATCATACTTACTGCCAGGATTAGACCCAACTAGGATAAAATCCGTATTCTTACTTATGTTTTCTGTAGTCTGTCCACCATATTTCACTATACTCTCTGTCGCCTGAATTCGCGTCATTGAGGAAAGCGTTCCGGTTAACACAAATCTCTGTCCATACCAAGGAAGCTTTTCTCTGCCTTCAACATGTTCGGTTGCCTCTAAATTGACTCCTGCCATTCTTAATCTATCTATAACATCAGTATTGTGAGGTTCAGTAAAAAAGGAGCTTAGTGACTTTGCAATTATTGGTCCAATTCCGTCCATTTTTTCAAGTTTATTCTCGTCTTCGGCCGCCACTTTCATTAAGTTATCCAAAGACATAAATTTTTCTGCTAATACACGTGCCATTTTCTCCCCTACATTGCGAATTCCTAGGGCGTTTATTAGAGCATAAAGCGGCCTATTCTTTGAATTCTCTATTGATTTTAGTATATTGTGAGCAAGTTTTGTTTCAACTCTATCTAAAACAATTAGAGAGGGCTCATCGAGGGAGTAAATATCTGCAATATTTGCTATTTTTTTTGTTTCAACAAGCTGTGTTATTATTTTATCGCCTAATCCTTTTATATCCATTGCTTGCCTTGAGGCGAAGTGTACAATTCGCTCCTTAATTTGAGCTGCACAAGAAATATTTGTACACTTCAAAACAGATTCCCCCGGAAGTCGCAGGGTTCTCGCTCCACAAACCGGACAACTTTCAGGTAAAAAATAGGGTTTTGAATCACCTTTGCGTTTACTAAAATCTACACCTATTACTTGCGGAATTATTTCTCCAGCCTTATGTACCGTAACGGTATCTCCGATTCGTATATCTTTTCGATTTATCTCATCCTGATTATGTAGGTTGGCTCTTTGAACAATTGTTCCAGAAAGATGAAGTGGCTCAAATACTGCTGTGGGAGTAAGAGTTCCAGTTCTTCCTACCGTCACTTCAATATCTTTAATTAAAGTCTGTTTTTCTTCCGGTGCAAATTTATAGGCTATGGACCATCTTGGAGCTTTAGCCGTAACACCAAGTACATCTCTTAACTCTATATTATCCAGCTTTATTACCACACCATCAGTGTCAATCTTATGTAAAATTCTTTTGTCCGACCACATGTCCAGATACTGCATTATTTCCCCAAGATTTTTACAAAGCTGCTGTTCCCCCTGTATAGGTAAGCCTAACCTACTTAACTTGTCGAAGGTTTCCATTTGACTTTTTACCCCAATTTCTTGGGGGTCGATTATTTGATAAAGATATACCTTTAATTTTCTGGTCGCTGTTACTTTAGAGTCAAGCTGTCTTAAACTGCCTGCGGCTGCATTTCTTGGGTTTGCAAAAAGCGGTTCTCCTGCTTCTTCTCTAGCATCATTTAATAAAACAAAGTCTTCTTTGTCTATGCACACTTCTCCACGAACCTCTAAGCGTCCTTTGATCAATTCAGACAGTTTAAGGGGCAATGTCCTTACGGTTTTTAAATTATCAGTTACATCCTCTCCTACAGACCCATTTCCTCTGGTAGCTCCACTGACAAACAACCCATCTATGTATACTAAGGATATTGCAACACCATCTATTTTGGGTTCGCATGTTACCTTTGGAGATGTTAAGCTTAACATTTTTTCTAATCGCTCATAAAAACTTATTACCTCTTCCTGATTAAATGCGTTGTCTAAACTCATCATAGGGATCTCGTGTTTTACTTTGACAAAACCCACTCTTGGCTCTCCGCCAATCCTGTGCGTAGGAGAATCAGGGGTAATAAGGTCTGGATAGGCCTCTTCTATGTTTTGTAGCTCTCTGAATAGCTTGTCGTATTCCCTGTCTGATATTTCCGGGTTATCTTTTTCATAGTAGAGCTGAGCATGCCGATTAAGCTGCTCTCTAAGGAAATCCGCTCTCTTTTTATGGATATTAGACTCACCCATTTTTTTATTATTCCCTTGGCTTCATTGTAGGAAATAGGATTACATCTTTAATGCTCTTAGAGTCAGTTAAAAGCATAACCAGTCGATCTATACCTATTCCCATTCCAGCTGTTGGAGGTAATCCGTATTCAAGTGCATTAACAAAATCCTCGTCAAACGGATGAGTCTCATCTTCTCCTTCTTCTTTTTTCTTAGCTTGATCTTCGAATCTTGTTTTTTGATCAATAGGGTCATTAAGCTCATTAAATGCATTTGCCAACTCCCATGAATTTACGAATAGTTCAAAACGATCAGTGAGATTGATATTGTCTTTATTTCTTTTTGCGAGAGGAGAAATTACTGTGGGATAGCCAGTCACAAATGTTGGTTGAATTAGTTTCTCTTCTACAAATGTTTCAAAGAACATCGGGAGAATATCATAACGAGTATTGTGTTCTTTAACATCAAATCCCTTTAAAGCGGCTTGCTTTCTTGCTTCTTCATCAGTTATTGTTGAGAAATCCAAATCTGTATATTCTTTTACAAGTTCCGTCATAGACACTCTACGGAAAGGTGGGTTTAAATCAATCTCTGTGTCTTGGTAATTTATTATTCGACCACCAAGTACATCTGCGCATCTCACAAATATTTCTTCAGCCAACTCCATCATATTTTCGTAATTGCAGTAGGGCCAATATATCTCTATTGAGGTAAATTCTGGGTTATGCTTTATCCCCATACCTTCATTACGAAACTGTGGTCCCATCTCGTAGACCCTTCCCATCATTCCAACAACCAAACGTTTTAAGTAAAGTTCCGGTGCTATTCTTAGGAACATCTCCATGTCTAGCGTATTGTGGTGCGTGATAAAGGGACGTGCATTAGCTCCTCCAGCAATAGTTGAAAGGATGGGCGTATGAACTTCAAGTGTATCGTGTTCATCCAAAACCTTGCGTATTGTCTGGACTATCTTCGTCCTCTTTCGAAACGTATCACGTACTTCCGGGTTTGCAAGTAAATCGGCATAACGTTGGCGGTAGCGGATTTCAGTATCCTTTAAACCATGCCATTTCTCAGGCATAGGACGAAGTGCTTTAGATAGAATTCTAAAATCTTTAACTGACAAAGTTAGCTCCCCACGCTGTGTACGAAAGGCAACCCCCTCTATTCCAAGAAAGTCCCCTGCATCTACCCATTTTTTAAAAAAAGAGTATTTTTCTTCTCCCAACATGTCAAATTGAAAACAAAGCTGAATCTTGCTTTCGCCATCATCAAAAGAAGCAAAAGCAGTCTTACCATGACGACGAAGCAACATTACACGTCCTGCTGTTTTTAAAATATCATCTGACCATTCTTCTTCTTTTAGAGAATCATAACTACTTCTAATATATTTTAATGAATCCTTTACTTCCCAATAATTTTGCTCAAAAGGGTCGTACCCGGTTTCTTCACGCAATCTTGCCAACTTATCTTTGCGCTGACGAAATATCTCTTCTTCAGGCAACATGTTTTGTTGTTTTACTTGAGACTCACTTTTTGTTTTCTCTGACATTAAAACCACGTCCTCTTTCTACTTAAATAGTTCTTTTTTTATAAAAACTCACCTATAACACCGTGCGGAAACTTGTCTTTTGTAAATTCTAATTTGGGTCCAGAAGAAAGTTCCTCCCAGTTTAAAAGTAGTTCTTCCATTTCACTCCATGTTCGTGCAAGAGCACCTCTTCTACGTATCTGTGTTGCTCCTTGAAACCCTTTGAACAATGCTGCAAGCATCCTGCGTGAAATCATAAGTGCCAATGCCTGTCCTTCGGTATTATAAACGCTACGCCCTAATTCAAGAAGAAGCTTTGCCTGCGCATCTAAATCAGGATTAGTTAAGCAGTCTTGAACACAATATCCAAGCATTTTTAATGTTTTGGGTATTAAAAAAACATCACGCAATGCACCTCTTGCTGCAAGCACTGCGGTACAACCAGCTTTTAGATAATCCATCATAATCTCAGGTGTATAACAATCTCCACTTCCACCAATAAAACCGGGGAATTTCAGAGCAACTTTTTCAACTTCTTGCAATGAAGCTTGTCCTTCATATCTTTGCGATGCTGTTCTGCCATGTACAATAATAAAGTCCGCTCCCGCTGAAAAGAGATTATCACAAAAATCAATAGTCGTTATCTCTCTTTGTTGTGGAATTATTCTAATTTTTGACCAGATAGGAATCCCTAATGTCTTTAATCTTTTTATTATCTTATATGATTCTAAAGGGTTTTCTAGTAACTTAGAGCCACACCCTTTTTTTGTTACTTTAGGCATTGGACAAGCCATATTTATTTGTATAGCTTCGAATTTTCTAATATTTAATGCTATTTCTGCACCGCGTATAATTTCTTCTGAATTAGATGCAAAAAGCTGTAGTACGACAGGACGTTCGCTTTCTATACCATTCAAAAGTTCCCTTGTTTTGCGACCTCCCCTATAAAGCCCTACTGCACTTACCATTTCTGTATGAACCAAACCGGCTCCTAAGTTTTTATGGAAATTACGAAGCGACGCAAACGTTATTCCGGCCAGCGGAGCGAGCCACACCGGATTATCTACTGTTACCCCTCCTATTTTCTTTGGAAATCTGTTGGGAAGATTGTCAATTAACTTTTTATTTATTTTATCTTGCAAAACAATGTCACCATCTTTGATTAACTGTTCCTTTCGTAGATAATCCTCATTCCCTCAAGAGATAACCACGGATCGACTTCCGTTACTATCTTAGAATGAAATGCCAATATTTCTGCATGCCCTCCTGTGGCCACAACTTTGCATGGGGCTCCCAACTCCTTAAAAACCCCTTCTATTAATGTATCGACCATGCCTACTGTTCCATACACAATTCCAGATTGTATAGCTTCTATCGTGCTTTTGCCAATATAGTTATCTGGTGCTTTAAGTACTATCTGCGGTAGTTTGGCTGTATGTGAGAATAAAGCTTCCATTCCCAATTCCATACCGGGAGAAATAATACCACCTATATACTCGCCTTGTTGCGAAATAATATCTAAAGTTATGGCTGTGCCTAAATCTACTATAACAAGAGGGTAGCCATATTTTTCAATCCCTGCTACCGAATTTAATTTTCTATCTGCTCCTACCTCTGCCGGGTTTTTCATATTTATTTTCAACCCAGTATTTAAAGATGCATTGACCTTCATACATGGTACACCTATGTATTGTTTAACTCCTTCAATGAACATTTCATCAAGAGAAGGAACTACGCTTGCATAAATGGCGGCTGTAATATCCTTTTTTCTTATTGAAGATGAGTTCAATAATTCTAATATCATAATTCCTACTTCATCCGTTGTCCTTTTTTTAGATGTAAGACGCCATTGTTCTATTAATTTTTTCTCAGAAAAAACACCCGCTACAGTATTTGTGTTGCCAATGTCGAGAACGAGTAACATAGGAATACCTCCATAAGTAAAAAACATATAAGTAACATAAAGCTTAATTATATAACAAATTATATTTATTTATATTTCAAGGATTCGACCATTTTATAACACCTAAATCAATAATAAAAAAGTTGATGCAAGTATCACCCCAATAAATAAACTTTTTTTGGGCGACATTCCTGATGCAAATGCTGTTGCCGTAACTATAATAAAAACAGAGGTAAAGATTAATGGCAATGTAGAAATAATTGACCAAGGAAAAACTTTCGCGAAAATATTTGAGAATATATTCCATGCTTCTAAAACACATTCTGCAGGTGCTGCCAAAACTTTAGCAAAAGGAAGGTCTATGAGCAAGGGAATTGAGACCAGGATTATTATAGGAAATAAAATGGCGAACAGCGGAACTGCAATAATATTGATTAAAGTTCCTGCTAAAGGCACCTCTTGAAATGAAATTGATACTAAAGGCGCCGTAACGAACCAGACTAAAATAGACGGGATGCATATTCTAGACAAATTAAACCACTTAACGTTTATAACAGACGAAAGAAAGATTGTTGCAAGCATAGAAAGGCGCCAACTTATGTCATAAAATGACCACGGATTAAAAAGCAACATCAATATCCCGGCTATGGCTACGCTATTAAACGCATTTTTCGGTTTACCCAATAATAATCCTATAAGAAATATCTGTAACATAAGTGCTGCCCTTACTGCTCCCGGCGGAAGACCTGTTAATAAAACTGCTCCCCATATAAGTAATGTAGTTCCAATGATTTTTTTCTTTCCTCTACGTAAAAATAACGTAGAAATTAATGCAAGTAGACCAATGTGAAATCCTGAAACCGCTAATAAATGAGATGTTCCAACTTTTCTGTGTATTTCAGAAAGAGCCTTATCTTTTTCTCCAACTGTGAGCGCGAGCATATATGCACTTAAATTTGTTGGGAGTTTATCCTTGATAATTTCTCTTAAATAATTTCTCCACCTATAAACACCAGACGGAGGAGAAATTTCAGCAAGTTCTAAGATTACAATTTTTTTAATAGCACCTTTAGAACGCCAAAAAAGATTCTCGTCAAATTTTTTCTTATTTTGTCCGGCTCCTTTAAAGTCAAACAAAGCTCCTCTTACTACGACTCTAGATCCTTCTTCAGGAGCTAAAGAACCATGTGTATAAGCAACCAACTTGCCACATTTGGTTTTTATTAGTATTGCCTTTGATTTGCCCCACTGTCGATTAATGAGCACCTTGCCTGTCGTTTCAATAGTAGAAGGCAATATATTTTTTTTGTTTATTTGCAATAAAGAGTAAAATGAAAAAAGAAAAGAAAGTGTTAACAGAAAAATAAACATTGTAATTCTATCAGATGACATTTTTTTCTCTCCTGCTAACATCCAAGAAGCTCCAAACAAAATTGAAGCAAAAAGAGCGTAGAAGATTGAATAATTGCGACTGTTCAAAAAAAGAGCACAGCAAAGTACTAATAAAACAACGTAAGCTGGTGCAGTCGCTATAGGGCTTTGATTATTTGATGGCTGTAACAAAATCTTTTAATCCATCGTACTTTTTTGCTCCTATTCCTTTTATAAGCATTAAATCCTCTATCCTAGAAAAACTACCCTTCGTTTCTCTGTAAGCAATTATAGATTGAGCCGTTTTGGGGCCGACACCAGGTAACGACTCAAGCTCATTTTGTGTGGCAGTATTGACATTAATCAGAGACTTGTTGACATTTCCGTAACCACCCGGTACAACATTCCCCATGTTAGTATGAGTAGAAGGCGTTGGTGATGATTGTCCATCTAAAACCTCTCCCTTACGTGGAAAATGCATATGCACTCCATCTCCCAAAGAAGCTGCGAGATTGACCGCCTCTTTGTTCGCCTCATTAGCAAACCCTCCTGCTACTTCTAGTGCCTGATACACACGAGAATCAAATGGAACATGATAAACGCCTGGATTTTTTACAGCTCCAGTCAAATAGACAACCCATATTTTTTCTTCTTCAGGAGATTCAACAACTATTTTCGATGCACGTGAAGATTGATTAACCACAGAAGTATTATTACTCGTAACATCTATCGTGTCCTCCATAGTAATGGTACGTGAAGACATCTTTTCTTCCGTTTCTTGACCAAAACGTCCCTTAAACGAGTATAGCAATGCTGCCGCAAGCAAAAAACAAACTATGCTCGTTATGACTAATACATTCTTGTTCTTTTCTGAATTATGCATTATGCCCCTCCGATTTTAGATGCGTTCTCCTTCAAGAGACCAGTTATTTGCTTTCGTGATTTTAGCTCTGATGAACTGACCTATCTCATCTTCCGGCGCTTTTATAATTACGACTTTATCTGTCATAGTCCTTCCTTGGAGATATCCCTCTCCTCTTGGTGCAATACCATCGAGAAGTATTTCATATTCTCCGCCGACATATTCTTCATTTAACTCTCTTGATATTACAGTTTGTGCGTTATTTATTTCATTCAATCTTCTAATTTTTACTTCTTTTTCCACATGATTACTCATATTTGCAGCTAGTGTCCCTTCACGTGGAGAATAAGCCGCCGTGTGTACAACATCGTAGCGCACCTCTTTAAGAATATTATAAGACTCATTAAAATCGTCTTCAGTCTCTCCGGGGAACCCAACAATAAGATCTGTTGTAAGGCTAACCTCTGCAAGTGACTCTCTTATTTTTTTCACTAGAGTTAAATACTGTTCTACAGTATATCCTCTATGCATCATTTTCAATATTTTATCGCTACCAGATTGAATGGGAAGATTTATTGAAGGACATATCACGGAAGAGTCTTGCATCACATCCAATATCTCTTTATCAAAATCTTTGGGGTGTGATGTAGTAAAACGTAAGCGTTTTAAACCGTTTAGCATAGATATCTCTTTTAATAGTGAGGCGAAACTGAATAACCCTTCCCTGTCTTTTCCATACGCATCAACATTTTGCCCTAAAAGTGTTACCTCCGTTACTCCCATGTCAATTAAGGCCCTTATTTCTTCTGTAATACTCTTATGTTCACGCGACTGTAAACGACCCCTTACATATGGAACGATACAATAGGAGCAAAACCTATCACAGCCATATGTAATTGTTACATATGCCTTATAAGGATTTATTCGTTCTTTTGGCACAATTTCAAGGTCAATGAGCTCACGAGGATCATTATCCATAAGAAAACGTGTTTTTCCGGCTCTTATTACATCCTCAATCTTATCAGGGACAAGTCCAAGATGCCTTGGCCCTGAGACAAGTTTTATACAACGAAATTTTTTTGCCAAATCAACGCCTATCCTCTGGGCCATGCATCCCACAAGTATCACGATAGGAGAGCCGTTAGCTCTGAACCTTAAGTCATATCGCCCTATTGTGCTTATCACCTTATGTTCAGCTTTTTCGCGGATACTACAAGTAACCAATATAATTACATCAGCTTCTTCTTCAGGACACTCAACCCATTTTTTATATATCATGGCTGTGCGCAAACGATCTGCATCGTAATCGTTCATTTGGCAGCCGAAAACTCTAATAGCAAATCTTGACAAAGTAGTATCTCCTTTTCTTGTAATTAAAATATTATATGTGTTTACTGTAAAATTTACCACTGAAGCTACTAAGGGTATAATAAACTCATTGCATTTTTTTTGACATAAGGGGAGGTGCCGAAAGTAAAATTTTATTTTAATTTAATTTTCATAGTATTATTGCTTTGCATATTTCCTCTTTCCGCAATTGCAAACATTCAAGAAGAAGGTCTGCTACCCAAAATAGAAGGATGGAAAAATGAAGATTTGCGTATTTCAAAACTTGAGGCCGTTTCTGGCAATAAGGGGATTTGGCTGGAAAGAGAATATAAAAATCCAGACGGAAAAATATTTTACGCGACTAGAATCGATGGCAACGGAGTAAAGAGTTGGGACATCAATGAGGAGATTACAGCTGTTACAAGCGATGGTCCCATAGGCAGTGGCGCTACTTACAAAATAGTTAAACTGTATGTAAAACAATTTCCAAATAACACACACAAAACAAACTACACCGTATATACTGCAGCCGTAAACTATCATCCCTTGACAGGAATTAGCATCGTAACCAAACTTAATTTAAAATCAACATTGACCCTTGAAACAAAAAATGCAACGGAAGCCGAATTAATTAAAGCAGCTTCAACAATTATCGAAAATATGAAATAAAAAAACCCGGCTATGCCGGGTTTTACATTTTAGTGGTGGGCCCACCAGGACTTGAACCTGAAACCATCCGGTTATGAGCCGGGAGCTCTGCCAATTGAGCTATAGGCCCGTATTTTAACTATACGCTATCGCAGAGACAGGACAACTGTCAATTGCTTCTTTTACTAAAGGAGTGTAGTCCTGAGAGATAACATAGGCGAGTCCCTTTTCATCATCTAAAGCAAAATTCTCCGGACAAACGTGAGAACAGACCCCACAACCTATACAATCGTTTAAGTTAATTCTTATTATCATCAGTAACCTACCGTCCTTACAGCGAAGAATTTTACGCTAAAATTTCTATTACGTCAACTTATTTCCTATTTTTTAAACTTATTGTCTGTAACTGTCAAGCTTGCATTGTCATTATCTTGTTTCAAGGTTAACAATGAATAATACTCAGGAACAGCTTTTTTCTTTGGCTCTTGTGAAGCAATAAAAACGCCTACTCCTACCACTTCTGCACGAAATTGCTTTGCCATGAGCAACATCCCGGCCGCTGTACTGCCACCACGCATAAAATCATCTACAATTAGGACTCGGCTACCTGTAGTTAGTAATCTTGTCCCCATGTACATGGTTCTCACATCGCCATTCCCAGTGGGATAGTGAACCGCAACTGCAGCACCGTCACTCGGTCTATTTCTGAATCGACAAACTGCTAATGGGACTCCAAGTGCGTATGCTGCGAACATGGCTATTGGTATACCTTTTACTTCAGATGTCATTACTACATCAGGGGCTCTGTCTACAAACATTGATTCCATTGCGTATCCAAGTGGAAGAGCTCTTTCAGGATTAAAAATCATATCACTATAATAAATTAGCCCTCCCGGTAAATTTCTATCAGGATTTGTAAGTTCTTTCGCCATTTCACTTAATATCTCAGTCTTATACTCTTTTGTACATAGAGGTATAAACCTTGCTCCACCGCTGCGACCTCTCTCTACTTGCATCTGGCCAAAACCTTCTGCATTCATCGCAGAGTTAATAACCTCTACATCATCACTGATTACAGTCTTAGAGACGTTAAATTCATTTGCAAGCTGTGTTAGTGAAACAAGCTTAGAAGGACAAAGCATGAATTTAGAGGCAAGCCTTACTAGTCTCTCTGTTCTTTGACCTCTCATCATAATCACTCCAATATGTTTATTTGTTTGACCCAATATTCATTCTTAAATTTATTCTGTGCAAGCTTTGTTTTATGTAAGTTTTTGTAGAGAGCGAAAAAAGCGCTTCCGCTCCCGCTAAGCCCCCAAGCTAACGCATCTGAGTCTTCCGCAATTTTTTGTGCTCGGTCATACTCTTGATGTTCTTCTAAAATGGGTTCAAAGAAATCATTAGGTAGCAGCCCAATTTTTTCTCCACGTTTTAAACGACCTAAAATGGTGGATACTTCCTGATTTGCCTTAATTTTATCAGAGAAATTCCCTTGCCAATAAGTATCAACTTTTGAATATGCTTCTACTGTTGAAATCTCCCATTTAGGAAATACCAATAGTGATACAAAATCAAGGTCATGGTTAATATCTTCTATTTTTTCTCCTATTCCTCTAACTTCGGCCATATCACTTTCTCCGCACAGAAAAGGAATATCAGACCCTAGTTTTGAAATTTCGATATTACTTGTTTTTAATCCGTAATATTTCTTGAGAAGCAAAATCAATGCCGCTGCATTACCGCTTCCTCCACCTATTCCGCTTCCTATCGGCATGTTTTTTTCCAATTCTAATTGTAATGGAGGAATTTTACATCCCAACGATCTGGCCCAGAAGATTGTTTTCATTAAAATATTTGTATTATTTATTGTAAACCCTTTTATGGTTAATTTATCACACACATTGTCATCGCTTATATCAGTAATTGTCAACCTGTCTAGCCCTTTTTTCTTCCAAAAAAGCGAACATATTTCATGATATCCATCATCTTTTTTAGCTAATACTCTTAATGTTAGGTTAAATTTTATCGGACAAAATACACTTTGCCTCATTTCTGTATACTCCTCTAGCCCTAAGTTCTTAAATTGTTTTCATTATACTTGCTAAGTAAAAAATAAGCCCCGGCAGATGCCGGGGCCAACTATAACGTTATCAATTACAGCAAAGATTCTCCTGTTGATTCTAATTGCACATCAACTTCTCTTGTAAGTACATCAGCATAGCTAAAAGATACCGTACTTTTTTGAGATTCAATATAAACAGTGAAAAGACTTGGATAAATTTCTTTTATTACGCCTGTTCTTTCTTCTTTTTTACGTCTTCCATTTGCTGCACGGTAAAATATCCTTGAGCCCTGTTGTTGACGTACAAGTTCACGTATTGTATCGATTGTATGCATTGTGACACCACCTTAACATTCAGATACGTCAATTCTTTTCACATTATAACGTATAAATTCAATAAAATCAAGGGAGTGTCTATTTTTTCTTGCTATTTCAATCTAAATACAATGATTACATTTTCCCAGAATTACTGAAAATCATTTACCTTTTTCACAATAATTCTCTTATTCTCTATGCGACGCGTTATTCCGATACTATCAAAATATTCTAACAAAGGTAGTATATATTTCCGACTACTCTTTGTTACGTCTCTTATATTTGCAAGTGTTAAATCTCCGCCAAGAGTTTGTATTTTTGCGTTAAAATTTAAAAGAATTTCTTGGGGGACTAAAAAACCTTGTCCTATATGATAAATCTCCCTCTTTTCTTTTAAATATGAAACGATTCTGTTTATTTCTTTTTCATTAATCGACAATGACTGTGATAACTCTTCTTTTGTAAGAAATGTATATTCCGAGGATAACATTTTCTTTTTTACTCTAGAAACCTCAGATATAAAATTAGATTCATCAAAGGGTTCAAATTCTTTGAGTCGTATCCTGTCGTTTTCATAAATTATATATTGCATTTTCATAAATAAAAGCATAAGTTCCTTTGCAAAACGAACTTCATTTACTCCTATAGAATTAGCAGCATTTTCAAGAGTCATACCCTGAAGTTCGGGGTTTCCCTTGTGAAACAACGCCAATTTTGTTTGTATTTTTTTAGTTAGTTCTTCTATTTTAGGTTTTGAAATTAATATCGTTTCTAGTGTTTTTACAACGCCTATTTCGTTTTTCATCTCTAGTGCAGAAAGAGGACCGCGGAGCTCAAGCGGTTCTTTTTCTAGAAGCGATGACAGCTCGCTCATACCTATTATTTCTTTATATTCAATTAATTCTTTAAGCTTATCGTTTAAACTTATATTTTCTGATATTGCGTTTAAATATTTTGTTAGACTGATTTTAGTTTTTTTATTTTTCGGTCGTTTCCCTAGCGGAGTCAGAACTATACCCCCCGCAACAGTGGACATAGGGCTGTATTTTCTAAGAATAAAAGGCATGTCAAGAAAAACTGCCACGGGCTTCTCTAATATTAGTTGTGCTATTGCCTTATCACCCGGTAATATTTTTTCCTTGTCTAGAAGTGAAAGACGCACAACAATATCTGATGTTCCAATATGTAAATGTAATCTTTCCCAATGTTTCAAAGCATTCCCCGCAGAACGTAAAACCGAAACCTCTACATTTAAACATTTTGTGGACATAAAGTGCCCTCTCGATGCCACAACATCTCCCGGTTTTATATCGTCTAGAGATATATTTGAAAGATTCATCGCTACTCGCTGTCCTGCGACAGCCTTGTTTGTAGGCAATTCATGTACTTGTATTGTTCGAACTTTGGCATCTAATTTTGATGGTAATATCTCTACATGACTAGCTTCTTCCACTGCACCTTTTAGCACTGTTCCGGTTATTACTGTTCCAAATCCAGACATGTGAAAGACCCTATCTACTGGGAGGAAAAAACGCCCTTTATCTATTTTGTATTCGCTACTCTCTACTAATTTTTCTAATGCTAGCTTTAAACTGTCTAACCCCTCTTTGGTAAAAGAGGATACAGGTATTATGGGTGCATTCTCTAGGAAAGTACCAATTGTTAGCTCTAGTATTTCTTCTTTTACTATTTCGACAAAATTCTTTTCTGCCTGGTCAATTTTAGTAATAGCAACAAGACCCTTTTTTATGCCAAGCAAGGATAAGATCTCAAGATGTTCGCGAGTTTGAGACATAACTCCATCATCAGCCGCTACTACTAGCATTACGGCATCCAATCCAATTGCTCCAGCCACCATTTGTCTGATGAATTTTTCATGTCCCGGGACATCCACTATACTTATTATTTTCCCTGAGGGCAGAATAAAAGGCGCAAATCCCAACTCTATCGTTATTCCACGCTTCTTTTCTGCAGAGAGCCTGTCGCAATCTACACCTGAGATAGCTTTAACTAGGGTTGTTTTTCCATGATCTATATGTCCTGCTGTTCCCAAAACAAAAGGAATTTCTAACTTTTCCACTGTTATTCCTCTGAAGGCTGATTCGTATTCAAAAAGCTGTCAAACGCCTTTATAATATTGTTTTCGTCGCCTATTTGCAGAGTGCGCATATGAAAAAGTATCTTACCTTCGTAAGCTCCTGTAATTACTGGAATTGTCGCATTTCTTAACAATTCCGATAATTTGCCTGCACTTCCCATTTCAGGTAATTTTATTGCCACAGCATAGCCTTCTAACCTCGAAAGAGGAAATGCTCCTCCCCCAACCGTATCTATTGTGCTTGTTACTTCAATAGATACGGAACGCAGCTTTGTCTTTAAAAAATAGTTTTTTAAAGAATCCTTAAAACTTTCTGCCTGTTTTTTCAATTCTTTAGGTTTTTTGAATATCATTGCTAGGGTAGGAATTGAAAGATAATCACCCTTTAGGTATAGACGCAGAGTTCCCTCAAATGCAGCAAGAGTCATTTTATCAACGCGTAAAGCCCTCAGTAAAGGATTCGTTCTTAACCTATCTATAACTTCAGCTTTACCAACTATCGCCCCTATTTGTGGACCTCCCAATAATTTATCTCCGGAAAATGTTACAATATCACATCCTGCTTTTAAACAATCACGCACGGTTGGTTCTCCATCTAATCCAGCCTCTTTTAAATCTACAAGCATGCCACTACCAACATCTTCCATAAAAATAATTCCATGTTGTTGTGAAAGCATTGAAAGATCTTCTCTAGACACGGAGGAAGCAAAACCCTCTATTCTATAATTTGATGGATGAACTTTTAAAAGCATTGCGGTTTCTTCTGTTATTGCTGCAGCGTAGTCTTTTAGATGTGTTCTGTTTGTAGTGCCAACTTCAACTAACTTTGTATCTGAAAAAGCCATTATATCCGGAACGCGAAAAGATCCCCCGATTTCTACAAGTTCACCTCTAGAAACTATTGTCTCTTTGTTTTTAGCCAAAGCACTTAAAGCTAGGACGACAGCACCTGCATTATTATTAACAACTATGGCCGCTTCCGCTCCAGTTAGTTCGCACAACAACCATTCGACATGGTCTCCCCTTTGTCCTCGAGCCCCTTCCTGTATCGAATATTCTAGCGTGCTATATGAAGTAGCTACTTCTTTTACGGCCTCGACGGCTTTTTCAGCCAGTAAAGCTCTTCCAAGGTTCGTATGCAAAACAACACCCGTAGCATTAATAACTTTTTTTAGAGATAAGCTTGATTTTAATTCAAGCAGAGTTCTTATTTCATTTGCTACACTTTCTTCATCAAAAGCTACGTTAGAATTATTTTTGATTTTGTTTCTATAGCTGTTTAATACATCAGAAATAAGAGCTTTTACTGCTTCGCGACCTATCTCCGACTCATATTTAACAATCCATGCAGCCCCTAGCAGTCTATCCATAGATGGTATTCTTTTCATTAAGCTATTCACTTCGTCTTTCAAAACATTTTTCCCCCCAAAAAGCAGCGTGTATTTTACATCATATCACTATATAAGATCTGTCCAAATTATATTTGCCACTCGCATTCCTTTAGCGGTAAGAGCTATGTTCCCTTTTGTAATTTCATATAAATCGTTTGGAAAAGTTCTTAGCGTTTTTATTAGATTTTGTTCATTTAACTCCCCATATTTGTTTTTATAATCATTTCTATTAATCCCTTCGGACATACGCAAAGCAAGGATAAATGCTTCTTTCGATTTTGCATCTAAGGAAAGCCTCTCTCCTGAAACAATCACACTTTTTTTCAAACGCAAAAGCTCAGAATATTCCCTAAAAACACTGGTATTTTTATATCTCCATCCGGAAAGATAACCGGAAGCTCCCAATCCAAGTCCAAGATATTCTCCTTCACGCCAATAATTTATATTGTGTTTACTTTCTCTACCTGCTCTCGAAAAATTTGCGACCTCATATTGCATATATCCTTTCCTAGGTAAATACCATTGTGCCCACCTATAAGGACAATAGCCGTCAGGAAGAGTTTCTTTAGGCATATTCTCCCATGCACTTCCGGGTTCAAAGGAAAGTTGATAAAGAGAAAGATGCTGTACGCCACTTGCAACTGACTCTTTCAACGTTCTACCCCAATTTTGAAAGGTCTGCTTTGGCAGTCCAAACATCAAGTCAATACTAACTGAAAAAGAAGCTGCCAACGCAGCAGATATTGCATTATGAGCTTGGGCTGAATTATGTATTCTGCCCAGTTGTATAAGTTCAGCATCGTCAAAGCTTTGTACCCCCAAGCTAATCCTATTTACACGCCAGTCACGCCAATGGAGCAAGTGTTCCGTTTTTAGTGAATTAGGATTAGCCTCTACAGTAATTTCAGCTTTGGATTTAAAGTCAAAATACTTATCTAAAATTTGCGTTAGTCTCAACCACTGTGGACCTGTTAACGTTGTAGGCGTTCCTCCACCTATGTAACACGTGGAAAAAGTTACACGTCCTAAACGACGGCTCCACCACTCTACTTCTTTTTCTATTAATTCTAAATATAAATCTACGTCACCCTCATTAGGAGTAAAACTATCAAAAGCACAGTAGGGACACTTGTTCTCGCAAAATGGAATATGTAGGTAAAGAGATATATTTCTAAGTCGCGGAACGAAAGGATTCAACATTATTTGTCTTCGGCTTTTGTCACATTCATAAAAGCATAAAAAGCTTCTTGCGGGATAGCTACTTTCCCGACCTGCTTCATTCGCTTCTTCCCTTTTTTCTGCTTTTCCAGTAGTTTATTCTTTCTGGTTATATCACCGCCATAGCACTTTGCTAAAACGTCCTTACGGACTGCCTTTATGTTCATTCGTACTATCACTTTTTGTCCAATTGCGGCTTGTACTGGAATCTCGAAAAGTTGTCTAGGAATAAGTTCTTTTAGTTTTCCCACTACGGAATGACCTCTTTGGTAAGCCTGTTCTGCATGGCAAATAAAAGAGAACGCATCAACCGGTTCATTCTGTAACAAAATATCCACTTTAACAAGGTCGTCTGCTTTAAACCCCATATGTTCATAATCGAGAGAAGCATACCCTCTTGTGCAAGATTTTAACCTATCATGAAAATCGAGAATAAACTCGGCAAGAGGCATATTATAAGTAAGCCGTACTCTTTCCGGCGCAAGATAGTCCATCGCAACATAATTGCCACGTTTCTCCTGACAAAGAGACATTGTTGGACCAACAAATTCGTCTGGTATAAATATGGAAAGTTTTATGTAAGGTTCTCGTGTTTCAGCTATTTTAGCAGGGTCAGGAAAATCAGATGGTCTGTGTGCTTCAATAATATCTCCATTGGTCAACACAACTTGATAAACAACATTGGGAGCTGTTGCTACTAAATCTACATCAAATTCTCTGTTTAATCTTTCTTTTGAAATCTCCATGTGTAGTAAACCTAAAAATCCGCATCGGAATCCAAAGCCCAATGCTACCGAATTTTCAGGTTCGAAGCTTATAGATGAATCGTTTATTTGTAGTTTTTCTAGAGCCTCTCTTAACTGATTGGTATTTTCTCTTTCTACTGGATAGTAACCGCAAAACACAACAGGTTTTACTTCTTTATAACCCGGTAATGCTTCTATACATGGTCTTGTTGCATCTGTTATAGTATCTCCTACACGCGCCTCATCAATTGATTTTATGGTTGCAGATATATAACCAACTTCTCCTGGACCAAGTTCTTCAACCGGCTCCATTGCAGGTCTAAATACACCAACCTCATCAAGTTCGTAATCTCTACCTGTCGCCATAAAACGAATTGTTTTATTTGCTTTTAACACCCCATTTTTGACACGAACATAACAGATTACACCCTTATAATTATCATATACTGAATCGAAAATAAGAGCTTGAAGTGGTGCGTCAGCATCCCCTACAGGCGCAGGCATATCTCTTATAATGCGTTCAAGCACATCAGGCATACCCTCTCCTGTTTTTGCGCTGACCAAGACTGCGTCCTCCGCATCTATACCAATTATTTCTTTTATTTCATGCTTTACTCTGTCGGGCTGCGCAGCTGGTAGGTCCACTTTATTGAGTACCGGAACCAACTCTATATCTAAATCGGCCGCCAAATAACTATTAGCAACTGTTTGTGCTTGTACTCCTTGAGCCGCATCTACAACTAGAACCGCTCCTTCACATGCGGCAAGAGAACGCGAGACCTCATAAGTGAAATCAGCATGGCCCGGTGTATCGATAAGGTTCAATATGTATTCTTCCCCATCTTTTGCTTTGTAATTCATACGAACGGGGACAGATTTTATTGTTATTCCACGTTCTCTTTCAAGCTCCAGCATGTCTAACAGCTGAGCTTTCATGTTTCTTTTTTGCACGGTTTTTGTTTCTTCCAAGAGCCTATCTGCAAGAGTTGATTTGCCATGGTCAACATGTGCTATTATACTAAAATTTCTAATTCTATTCAGTGGCATTTTAGTCACTCCTTCAATTTCATTCTGTATTTTAGCCGATAAATAGCACTAAGTGCAATCATACTTTATATGATATGCATTGAAATAAGAGCGAATATTATTTCATACAATAAAAACATTTCATTTACTATTATGATTAAAGGGGGCCGATCAAACATGAAAAAAATGATTCAAACAGTTTTACTGCAACTTATTAGTCTAGTTTTACTTACCATAGCCAATCCAGCGACTGCATCAGAGTGGCCCATGTTTCGTGCAAACCCCTTGAGAACTGGAACAATTGAGACTAAAAATGCAAACAGTAAAGTAACATTATCAGGAGAAAAAGATTGGTCCTTAAAAATCTCACATTCAATTCAGTCTTCTCCCGCTATATATGAAAACGCGATAATATTTGGGTCGGACGACGGATATATATATTCATTAGATGCTAAAAATAAAAATCTTAATTGGAGTTTCTATGCGGAGAATTGGGTCGTCTCTTCCCCTTCTATTCTTGATGGTAAAGTGTTTGTTGGGAGCTATAATGGCAAAATGTATTGCCTTGATGCAAAAACAGGAAGGATGATTTGGCAATTTACAACTCATAACAGCATTTCTTCTTCTCCTTCAGTTGACGATGAAACTGTCTATTTTGGTTCTCATGATGGCTTTGTTTATGCTGTAAACATTAAAACTGGATGGCAAAAATGGAGACTCAAAACAGAACGTCCAGTACAGGGGTCACCATCAATTGCCAACGGGGTCGTCTATATAGGAAATAACGAAGGCAAACTTTTTGCTATTGACAGCACATCTGGAAAGCTTTTGTGGCGCGCCATCGTAGGTGGTGAAATAAAATCCGCACCCTCAATTAGCGACGGGTTGCTCTACTTTACAAGTCAAGACGGCAAACTATACTGTGCTAAGATAAAACATCAAGCCGTAATTTGGAGCTATGACTCAAAGGCTCAAATAGAAACATCTCCGCTGATACAAAACAATAAAGTTATATTTGGAAATATTGGTGGGTGGGTCACTGCTCTTGATGCGAAGAGTGGCAAGGTTTTGTGGAAGTATAAAGCAAATGAGGCTGTATATTCTTCTCCTGCCGGTATAAACGGCAACATAATCTTTGGTACAAACGATAACAGCCTAATCTGTCTTGATGATAACGGAAAATTCATCTGGAGCACTCCTTTAGATGGCAACATCACCACAGCACCGGCTGTAGCAGAGAATCGCATCATAGTAACAAGCACAGATGGCAAAGTAACGTCCATAAAGTAAAATAGTGAAACAGCGTACTCTTGTAACAAAACACTTTGTTTCACTATTGTTGTTTTATTGCAATCCTAACAGACAGAAAAATTTTGCAATAAGCCCTCAAGTGTGTCACGCTCTCTTATCTTAACAATACTTCCATCTTCTCTTATCAAAATTTCAGGAGGCCTTAAGCGACAATTATAGTTTGAGGCCATGGAATATACGTATGCTCCCGCCGTCATTACTTCAATAATATCTCCAATCTTCACAGGACCAATATCTCTATTGTGAGCTAAGATATCTCCGCTTTCGCATATATTCCCGACCACATGTACTGGCCCTTCAAGATTTACTACTCCCTTGCCTACACTATGGATTTTTATTTCATGATATGAATCGTAAAGCAATGGCCTCATGATTACATTAAACCCTATATCTGTTCCTACATAGTTTTGCCCATAGTTATCCTTTAGTGCTGTAACTCTTCCTAAGATAGAACAACATTCAGCTACTATATAGCGTCCCGGCTCACATTTAAATTGAACGCACTTATTATCATAGGTCTCAATAAACTTATCCAAAATTGGTAGAAACAACTTACTAAATTCATCGAAATCAAATCTACTTTCAGTTGCTTTGTAAGGAACCCCGAACCCTCCACCAAAATCAATAAAATTTAATCCTGGGAAGTGTTCCCTCACCAAATTTAATAAGTTCTCAGCCGCTTGAATATAAAGAGTGGGCTCAAGAAACAACGAACCTATATGCTGGTTTACGCCGACCAAGTCCAGATGATGTTTTTTTATTATCGCTTTCACTTCTGCCCAAAATTCTGCCTGAACGCCAAACTTTGTGCCTTCTCCTGCAGTTATAACTTTTTTGCTATGGCCCGCACCAATTCCGGGATTAAATCGAACGGCAACTCTACCACCTCTGTTTATCTGTCCGTACAATTCAAGTTGAGAGAGAGAGTCTACACTTATCAATATCCCTTTATCTATTGCATACTGCATTTCTTCTTGTGTAACATTATTGCTTATATAGAAAATCTCTTCCGAAATAAATCCTGCCTGTTCAAGCAAAAAAATTTCTCCGGGAGACATAGCATCTGCCCTAAGTCCCTCTTCTTTTATTATTTTTAGCAGCGATATATTATTGTTCGCTTTGACGGAATAGCTTGGGAGGATTTTCCCTCTAAATGCACCTATAAGATCTCTGCATCTTTCTCGCAAAATCTTTTCATTGTAAACATATACAGGCGATCCGTATTTATTTATTATACTTTCTGCTGTTAAAGAATCAACAAAGCTCTCCATTTCTTTTCCCTTTCTAAATCCGAGCCACACCAGTTTCCCTTGCTGCTTTTGAAACAGCATTCGCTACTGCCGATACTACTCTGACATCTAACACATTCGGGATTATATAGTCTTTGGTTAGCTCTTCATCGCTAATTAACTCTGATAAAGCTCTAGAGGCCGCTAATTTCATTTCTTCGTTAATTTCTCTTGCTCGTACATCGAGTGCACCTCTGAAAATTCCAGGGAAACCGAGACAGTTATTTACTTGGTTTGGATAGTCGCTACGACCTGTAGCTACCACAGCAGCTCCTGCAGCAATTGCATCTTCGGGAAAAATTTCTGGTATGGGATTTGCCAGCGCAAACACTATCGCATCTTGGTTCATCGTTTGAACCATTTCACTTGTTAATATCCCCGGAACAGAAACACCTATGAATACGTCTGCTCCTCTGACAACATCCGCTACACTTCCGGTTAACTTATAGGGATTTGTTATTCTAGAAACTTCTACATGAGAGTCCCTAAGCCCATCTATATCACTTGATGAGATTGCTCCTTTTCTATTACAAACGATAACATCCTTTGCTCCTGCAGAGAGTAAGTATTTTGCGATACAAATACCCGCTGCACCAGCACCACCCATAATTATGCGAACATCCCCAATTTTTTTCCCTACTAAGCGCAATGCGTTATGTAAAGCGGCAAGGCAGATTACAGCTGTTCCATGCTGATCGTCATGAAATACTGGAATATCAACTTTTTCTTTCAATTTTTTTTCAATTTCAAAACAACGAGGAGCAGAAATATCCTCTAAATTTATGCCCCCAAAAGATGTCGATATTTTGGAGACTATATTAACGAATTCATCAACGTCTGTTGTTGTTACAGCAAGTGGAATAGAATCTATGCCTGCGAATCTTTTAAACAAACAACTTTTGCCTTCCATAACCGGCATACCTGCAGCAGCTCCAATGTCTCCTAGTCCTAGTACAGCGGTTCCGTCTGTTATCACAGCTACGAGGTTATTCTTTATCGTTACATCCCACAATAATTCGGGGTTTTCTTTAATTGCCCTACAAGGCTCTGCCACTCCGGGAGTATATACAAGAGCCAAATCCTCCATTGTATCTACAGTTTTCCTACAAGATACACTCAACTTTCCCTTAAGCTTCTTATGCAAATCTAAAGATCTTTTATATATATTTTCCGACATATTACTCTCTCCTTTGTTACACATCATCACACATCCTCTAACTTAAAGAAGTTTAGCTTTTTATACTCTTATTTGCAAGAAAATTTGTTTTTTCGTAGACATTTAAAATTCCTAATAAAGACTTAATATAATGAATTTTGCAATTCTGCAATTCAATTAATTTTATAAAAGATCTGTTGTAATGAACATCATTTTAACGTTAAATTTGCGTATCAAGGACAATACTTCTTAGTAAATATAACAATGACCATACAACAAAAATATCCCGTTTCTATAATATCAGCTAAAAGCACATATTACGAACAGACACTAATTAACTGCTTATAATCTGCCTCTACTATTAATGAGGTTTACAAAAAAGGGGATAAATAGTAAAATTTGACTTGAGTTTACAACACTTGTATATATTGTCATTAATAGACAAACCACATTGAAGATGCTATTAGCCTTTAATGTTTGTGTTATGTTTAATCGAAGTGTTTTTGTTGTCTGCAAAAAATATTAAATAAGAAAGTTGGAAGATTAGATGAGAGACAAATATAAGGGATCAGCTCCTTTACTTGCACTCGGAGTCATCTTTATAACTATGGTAGTTGCTGTGATTGCGATGGCAGCTACAAAGAATAAAGAAATTAATATAGTGGATTTACCAGAAAATATAACTGGTTTAAAAGCAGAAACAAAAGCCCATCCACGTCTACAACAACTTATAATAAACTACTATGACATACAAAAAGAAGATTATAAGAAAACAAGATATTTCTATAATTTCGTAGATTTAAACTCTGACGGCAATAAAGAAATATTTGTAGTTATAATGAACCCTTTTACAAGTGGTACTAATAGAAACAAAGCCCTTTGGGTTTTTGAAAATGATGGAGAGCTTGAAGTTAGACAAGAATTCACTCTTGTTTCTACTCCAATAATAATAAGCAATAATATTACTAAGGGCGTCAGAGATTTAATTTTCTCCTATCATGATGAAGGCACTAATCCAAAATACTCAGTCCTTGCTTGTAATGGAGGACACTTCCCCCTTATTTCAAACGGAAAAATGTTAGATTCTCTTGATGGAGTTGTAGGAGAAGCTATTATCGCAAACGATATAATAGCAGAAACCGCAGCCGGCAATTTAGGACTTACTTTAGACGCAAACTAAGCACATTTTGGATATAAAATTCCAAATAAATAACAGCTATTAAGTACTCATTTATAAGTGTCATTTCAAAATTAGAGACAGCCGAAACTGTCTCTAATTTTTATAAATAAAACGAATCCGGCTTTTATATTCTAACTACAGCAAGCTCATTCAAAGGCAGTATTCATTTGCTTTATAAGCTCTCGCATGATATCCTTGTACTATGGCTTTAGCGTGATAGACGTGTGATGTAGTGTGTTTTTTTACGAATATGCTCCTTCTTATTAAGAATAATTTAAAATATTTTTGACAAATACAAAAACCTATCACGCCTTATATCGCAGAAATGCTTTAAATAGACAGTCGCATACATCTCAAATGAAAACAAAAATAGACGGCTTTATTTGGGTTATTTATTATACGTAGAATTGGAGGTTTTTAAATGAATATTCGAGTGATTACCGTCAGTCGCGAGTTTGGAAGCGGAGGACGCACAATAGCTAGAATGATTGCAAACAGTCTTGGTATAAATTATTATGATGGAGAACTTGTGACTAAAATTGCAAAAGAAAGTGGTCTTGCGGAAGAGTTCATTCAAGAGTCAGGTGAGTACGCTTGTACTACAAATGAGTTTTTCTTCAATATTTCAAATTGTAAGGATAGTTCTAGTCCTTCATTATCTGACCAACTGTTTGTTATTCAAAATAACATAATCTCCGATTTAGCGCAAAGAGAAAGCTGTGTAATTGTTGGTCGTTGTGCTGATTTTATACTAAAGGAAAGGAAAGACTGTTTACATACTTTTTTCCACGCAGATATGGCTTTCCGAGCCAAGAGAATTACTCAGTTATATGGAGAAACAAAACATTCTCCATTCCAGCGTTTAGAAGAAAAAGATAAAAAACGTTCCGTATACTACAAATACTATACTGGCAAACAGTGGGGTTTAGCACAAAATTATCACATCTCACTAAATACAGGAGTGGTTGGAATCAATCAATGTGCAGAGTTTGTGGTGAATATAGTAAAAAATGCACATAATATAATCTTATAAAATATAAAACTTGAGCAAAATGAGCGTAAGACCAATCGCCTGTTATTTTAAATACAAGGCTCTTGCAGAGATTTCACGAGAACCAGATTAATACAAAAAATATAAACGGAGGCAGAAAAACACCAGCCTCCGTTCATTTATAATTTATTCTATTCAAATATTTCAATGTATCAGAATCACGAAAAAACTAGAATTTTATCGTTTGATATAATCCCCGCGATCCACAGGGACTGTATATCCTATTCTCTTTAATTTCTCTATTATTAATATTGCGTTCTCGTCATTTTCGTTTGTTGTACCCTTTTTATTATCATATAGAAGATAGTTTTTTCTTGCTTTATAAGGTGTTAAATTAGGCATTACCACATTAGCCCCTGATAGAACTCCCAGCTCTATACCATAATCATCTAATGTACTTAAGGCCGTCGTTGTGGGCAGCAAGACATCCGGCAACATTAATCTTATGAGACTGAGTAAAAATAAAGTTAATTTTGCACTTCCTGCTTTTTGAGAATGAAATGGCGTATCCTTATGCGGTATAAACGGACCGATACCAATCATAGCCGGAGAAAACTTTTTTATAAATAATAGATCAGCAACTATATTCTCATTTGTCTGATATGGAGAGCCAACCATAAAACCACAACCGGTTTGGTAACCAATCTCTTTTAGATCATAAAGACAGCGTGTTCTGCTCTGTATGCTGAACTCTTTTGGGTGAAGTTTTTTATAGTGACTAGACGAAATGCTTTCGTGCCTTAAAAGGTATCTATCCGCTCCGGCGTTAAATAATTTTTTATACGATTCCTTGCTTTTTTCTCCTAATGATAAGGTTACTGCACAATCAGAAAAGCGTGTTTTTATTTTTCTAATTATCTGCACTACTAACTCATCTGAAAAAAATGCGTCTTCACCTCCCTGCAGAACAAAAGTACGAAGTCCCTGTTTATATCCTAGCTCACAACACTTGATAATATCTTCAACTGAGAGGCGATAGCGCTCTGCCCTTTGGTTCTCTCTTCTTATGCCACAATAAAAACAATTTTTATTACAGAAATTGGTAATTTCTATAAGTCCTCTTAAAAAAATCTTATTATCAAATATATTTTTTGAAACTTCTACTGCTTTTTGAGCAGCATATTTTCTATCATCCTCATCAAAAGTCGCAATTAGTGATATAAGATCTTTCTTACATAGCTCTTTATTCTCAGCTAAAAAATCTATTGTTTTAAGATTATTCATAATACATACCCTTCTTGCTTTCTCCTTGAAGTTGTGCTCATTCTGCATATAATTAGAATAATAGGTGTTCTTAACTCAGAATACCATTTATTAAATTATTTCTCAAAAACTATTGCTATAAACATTAGTACTCGCAAATACTAACATTGTCACAGCTCTCCGACAAGGTTAACAATATTTATTCTTTTAAAAAATAATGATGAAAAAATATATTAAATTCGCTCCACGTATGACACACAAAAGCCGATAATTACTATGTTTTTAAAACATCAACAAGTTATAAAATACATTGACATTTATTGTAGAACGATATATATTTTCAACTCTAGGTATCGTTTATAAACTTTAAACATATAAAAATTCAAGGAGGCCATTTTTATGATTTTTGAGGCTGCAATTCATATCACACCACGAGAAGGGGTTCTTGACATCCAAGGTAAAGCGGTAAAAAAAACTCTAATACGCATGAATTATTCTAATTTACAAGAGGTAACGGTCGGGAAGATTATTAAACTAAAATTAGAGGCAGAGAATATTGAAAGTGCAAAAAAGTCTACAGAGTCAATATGTAAAGACTTGCTTGTTAATGAACTAACAGAAACATATTCTGTCTCAATTGAGAACTTAAGTTAATGAAAACCTCAGTTATTGTTTTTCCAGGCAGTAACCACTATTCAGATGTCGAACGTGCCGTATCTGAAACATTAGATATACAAGTTGACTTTATCTGGCATGAAGAAACATCCCTTCCTAACAAGCCAGATCTTGTCATTTTACCAGGAGGAAGCTCATATGGTGACTATCTCCGAGGAGGAGCTCTCGCCTCACGTTCTCCTATAATGAATGCCGTGAAAGAACACGCGAATTCTGGCAAAATGCTCCTAGGTATTAGCAATGGTTTTCAAATACTAACAGAAACGCACTTACTTCCCGGTAGCCTCATGCCTAACGAGTCTCTTCGTTTTATTTGTAAAAAAACATATTTAAGAATTGAGCAAACTAAGAATATTTTCACGCAAAAATATAATAGCGGAGATATTGTTCAATTCCCTATAGCGCATTATCAAGGTCTTTATTTCCTACCCCCCAAAGAACTTCAAGAATTAGAAGAAGCAGAACAAGTCGTATTTAGATATGCTGATCCTTTGACAGGCAATGCGGGAAGCGAATTCGCACCTAATGGCTCACTAAACGGAATAGCTGGTGTTTGCAATAAAAATGGCAACGTTTTGGGACTAATGCCCCATCCGGAACGCGCTACCTTCCCACATTTAAATGGTGGTGCAGATGGAATTTCATTCTGGAACTCCATTTTTAATGCTTTTACTGAAAGAGGTGGATTTTAATGGATTTTCAAAAGGTTGGACTCTCTAAATCTGAATATGACTCTATTTTAAAAATTTTAGATAGAAACCCTAATCACCTTGAATTAGAACTTATAGGGGTTATGTGGTCTGAGCATTGCAGCTATAAATCAACACGTCCACTATTAAAAACCTTCCCTCAAGAGGGAAAGTATGTTCTTCAAGGGCAGGGTGAAAATGCCGGTGTCGTTAATATGGGCGAAGGATGGGGATTTGCTTTTAAAGTAGAAAGTCATAATCATCCTTCTGCAGTAGCGCCTTTTCATGGAGCTGCAACCGGAATTGGCGGGATTATGAGAGATATCATAGCAATGGGGGCTCGACCTTCCGTCGCAATGGACGGGCTCTTCTTAGGAGATCCTCAACTTAAAAAAACACAAACTCTTGCAGAAAAAATAACAGATGGCACAGCCTTTTATGGTAACACTATCGGTATTCCTATTGTCGGTGGAAAAACATTTTACTCTCCCTCTTTTAATGACAATCCTTTAGTAAACGTCTTTGGAGCAGGATTTGTTCGTCTTGACAAAATAACTAGTTCACAAACAGCCAATCCAGGAGAAATTGCAGTTATACTCGGATCAAAAACAGGAAGAGACGGTATTGCGGGAGCTTCATTTGCTTCTCGCGAATTAGACGATGTGGCACAAACACATCAAACTAATATCCCAATTGGCGACCCTTTTGAAGAAAAACTTATTGTAGAGTGCTGTCTTGATATTCTTGAAAATAATCTTATAACCTCAATGCAAGATATGGGAGCTGCGGGGATACTTTCTTCATCTAGTGAAATAGCACAAAAAAGTGGATGTGGCATTGATATACAAGTTCTTAACATTCCTTTGAGAGAAGAAGGCATGGAGCCTTGGGAAATATTTTTATCAGAAACACAGGAACGTATGCTCCTTATTGTAAAAGAAGAAAATTTAAATGAAGTGTTTGCCATAGCAAAACACTACGGATTAGATTGTGATGCGATAGGCACATTAACAGACAATCTGCTTTATAGAGTGTTCAAAGGTGAGGAAGAAATCGCAAGTTTGCCCATCGATATTCTAGGAGAGACACCTGTCATAAACTGGCCTTCAACTGAACCAGAAGACCTAAAAAAACGTCAAGAAATTGACTTCGGATCCTTAGAAACTAGTTCTCCTTTAAATGATCTACTTGATTTATTACGTCACTCAAATGGAAGAAGCAAACATGAAATTTGGGAACAATTTGATTCTATGGTTCAGCTTAACACCATAATGGGACCAGGCTCACCCGTAGCTGCCATAGAAGTCCCTGAAACCAAACGGGCTTGTTTGATGGCCATGGAGGCGGAACCCTGGAAGTGTTTTACAGACCCCTACTTAGGTGCAAGTGAAACAATGGCTTCTTCTTTACGCAAAATCTGGCTTTCTGGTGCAGAAGCACTAGGCATGACTAACTGCCTTAACTTCGCTTCCCCCGAAAAGCCTGAAAAGTTTTATGAACTTGAATATTGTATAAAAGGACTTGCAGATACATCACGTGAACTTGGCTGTCCCGTTGTTTCTGGTAACGTTAGCCTTTATAACGAAACTCCGCTGGGGTCCATTTATCCTACCCCACTGGTGGTTACTGCAGGGTTGATACTTAACAGAGATAATATTCTCAAATCAGGAAAAACGAAAGAGTCTGATAAGATTTATCTAGTTGGAAACATAGACGGATCACTAGGGGCCTCGCGTTACCAGAAAATAAAAAACAAAAAACCTTTAGGTAAAACTGTTGAACCTAATTATTTAAATGAGAAATTGTTCAAAGAACGTGCAATACAAACAGCTCATAAAAAAACGGCAAATTCGGGGAGAGTCATATCTGGCGGCGGCATAGCTGTAGCTTTAGCCAATGAAGCTATTGACTCTGAAATAGGTATGAAAATTGACCTTAAACCACATACGACAATTGAATCCCTTCTTTTCTCAGAGGGGGGAGCGCGTGCTGTATATTCTGTTCCAGAAGAAAATTCTACGGAATTTGAAATGATATGGGAAGGATTTCCTTTCCTCTGCATTGGTAGAGCAACGGGAAAATCTTTTTCATGGGATAACATTTTTTCAGTTTCTCTAGAAGAAATAACAAAGGCTTTTAATAGAGAGGAATAAGAATGCCCCGGATATTCTGTTAACACTTTAATAACTTTGGTTTAATTAAAAATTAGAGCTTCAAATAATTATAACTAGGCTTCATCATGCTTTAAACCAACACAATTGCTCTTAATTTAAACTTTATACCGAAAAAACATTTTAGTTATTTTTTTGAAAGACATGTAATAGCTCATATTTAATTAAAAAGTGTTTATAGACAGATATTATTCTTAGATTTTTATTTACACTCATGAGTGCATTTTAAAAATGTTCTTTGTGAAGTTATTTGTTCTCAATACATTAGTGGTAGAATAAAAATATCCTTGTGGACACAGTTTAAAAACTCTGAGCAAGACATGTTGTTTTTTGCTTATACAAGAATATTAAAAATACATAAGGGATAGAAACTTGTTGGAACTTTGCTGATTGATTATTAAAAATATTGATATATAGCGTTTCTTAAGGAGAGGTTAAATATGAGTGTTGAAAAAAGAGATTTTATCTATGAAGGAAAAGCAAAAAAATTGTTTACTACCGATGATCCCGACCTAATTATTGTCGAATACAAAGACAGTTTTACTGCCTTCAATGGCCAAAAAAAAGCTACCATGGAAGGCAAGGGAGAACTTAATAATAAGATAAGTTCAAAGCTATTTGAGTACTTGGCAGCAAAAGGTATTGAATCCCACTTCGTTCGCAAGGTAGATAAACTTCATCAAATTGTTAAGCGGGTAGATATTATTACTCTTGAAGTAATTGTCCGTAATATAACAACCGGTTCGCTGTGTAAACGTATTGGAGTAGAAGAAGGATTGGTGCTAAAACATCCACTCATTGAGTTTAGCTATAAAAATGACGAACTTGGAGATCCTCTCATAATTGAAGATTATGCAATTCAATTTGGTTGGGCTACGGAAGAAGAAATTAGAAAATTAAAGGAAGTCTCATTGCGCGTAAACGAGACTCTTAAAGAGTTTTTTCTTAAACGCGGAGTAACTCTCGTGGACTTTAAACTTGAATTTGGGAAAGACTCCTCCGGAAATATAATATTAGCCGATGAAATCTACCCTGATACGTGTCGTTTTTGGGATAGCTCGACAGGGAATAAATTAGATAAAGACCGCTTTCGTAAAGATTTAGGTACGGTGCTTGACGCTTACAGAGAAATTTGGAAACGAATTTCGGAGTAATCTAGTATGAGTGGAATATTTGGAGCTTTTTCAACTACCGGTACCCCCGTTTTAGAGGAAGTCTATCTCGGTTTATATGCACTACAGCACAGAGGACAAGAAGCAGCTGGAATTGCTTGGCCGGACAATGGACGAATAAGCTCTTCACGCGGACAGGGTCTATTGCATGATGCGCTAAGCCAACAAAAACTTGCTGAGATTTCTGCACACAGTGCTATAGCACACGTAAGCTGTTCCCCTCTTGATTTATCTCAACCTCAAAACATCTTGCCTCTCAGTGCAAACTACGCCAGAGGGCTCATAGCCATATCACACGATGGATGTATTACTAATTTGTCAGACCTTACAAAAGAACTTGAAGAACGCGGATCAATTTTTCATTCAGAAACAGACTCAGAGGCTATTTTACACTTGATTGCACAAGAAGCACAAATGCAACCAATCGAAGCCTTAGTCTCCTCTCTTAAAAAGCTTAAGGGTTCTAGTGCGCTTCTTGTTTTACTCGAAAACGAACTAGTTGCTTTTCGAGACCCATGGGGGTTTAAACCTCTCTGTCTTGGACAAAAAGAGAACACCTACTATCTTGCTTCTGAATCATGTGCGTTAGATATTGTTGGTGCGAAATTAATAAGAGATATCAATCCGGGCGAAATTGTTATTATTAATAAAAATGGAATAAAAAGCCTTGACATCCTAACACCGAATAATACAAAACGTCGGATGAAGTGTTCCTTTGAATATGTTTATACTGCAAGACCTGATAGTGTTATAGACGGACGCTCTGTGTATAAAGCCAGGAAGGAAATGGGCAGGAGACTCGCTATTAAAGCTCCCTGTCCTGAAGCAGATATCGCAGCAGGAATGCCAGACAGCGGTACCATATCTGCAATTGGTTATTCAGAAGAGTCAAAAACACCTTTTGAATTAGCGGTAGTACGAAACCGCTATGTAGGACGTACTTTTATACAACCAACCCAAAAGGTTCGAGAACTAGGTGTAAAAATTAAACTAAACCCCATATCTGACGTTTTCAAAAATAAAAAAGCGGTTATTATAGACGATTCTATAGTTAGAGGGACAACTGCACAAAGTATTATTTCTATGATTAGAAATTCAGGAGCAACTGAAGTTCACCTTAGAGTCTCTTCTCCACCTGTGATATTTCCATGTAAATATAGCGTTGATTCTAGAAAAGAAAAAACTTTGGCCGCAGTAAAAATGTCTTTAGAAGAGTTATGCAAAAAAATCAATGCCGATTCCTTGGGGTATTTAACAGAGGAGGACTTGGTAGAATCCATCGGCATCCCAAAAGATCAGCTTTGTACGGCTTGTTTTACAGGCGAATATCTACAAGAAGATATAACAAACAAGGAGCGGGACAATGAATAAAAAATTAAGCTACGAAGATTCTGGAGTAAGTATCTCAACTGGTGACGCTTGGGTTAATGTAATCAAAGATTTATTAAAAAAACGTCCTAAATCCGAAAACTTACTTGGAACAGTAGGAGGATTTGTTGGTCTCTACAATATTGGTGCTGGACAATGTATTGCGTCTTGTTGCGATGGAGTTGGAACAAAACTGGAATTCGCAAAAGAAACCGATTCCTATAGACAACTCGGACAGGACTTAGTAGCTATGAACGTCAACGATTTAGTTACAATCGGAGCACGCCCACTCTTTTTCCTAGATTACATAGCATGCGGGAAATTGAATATAAACGTTTTAAAAGAAATAGTTGAGGGAGTACTTGATGCTTGCGATGAAAGTGGCTGTGCTCTCTTAGGAGGAGAAACTGCTGAAATGCCAGGAGTATACAGTCAAGACGGATTTGATCTCGCTGGATTCTCCGTAGGGTTAGTAGACCAAGATAAAATTATTGATGGGGAAAAAATTGAAAAGGGCAACATTATTGTAGGATTAAGCAGTTCCGGAGCACATAGTAATGGTTATAGCTTGATAAGAACCGCTCTTGGTAAAAACGGACTCAACGTAGACCTCAATACAAAACCAGAAAATTGGGAAGAAACTATAGGTGAAGCAGTTATGAAACCGACAAAACTCTATGTTAGAGCTGCTTCCAAAGTGATAAAAACAGGGAAAATAAAAGGAATGGCACATATTACCGGAGGAGGCATGTATTCGAATATTATTCGTATATTACCCGAAGGACTTGATGCTGATATAGACTTTAGCTCTTGGAAAAGACCGAGAATTTTCGATCTCATACAGAGTGCGGGAATTGACGAAGATGAGATGAGAAAGGTATTTAATTTAGGTATAGGCTATATTTTTGTTCTCAATATAGGGGATTTTGATGAAATAGCTGAAGTACTTTCAAAAGTTGGAGAAAAGCCCATTATCATTGGTAAGGTAGTTAAAAAATGACGTTTCCAAAGATAGCCATCCTTATTTCAGGAACGGGATCTAATATGGAAAGCATCGTAAAAGCATGTAAAACAGGAGAATTAAAAGCAGAAGTAACTTTTGTAGGAAGCAGTTCATCCAGTGCTAAGGGGCTACAGACTGCTGCTTCTTATGGAATAGACACTTGTGTGTTTAACTATAAAAGTTTAGAGCGTGAGAAGGCAGAAAAAGAAATTATTGAAAAGATTATAAAAACCAACTCTGAGTGGATTATCCTTGCAGGATTTATGCGAGTATTATCTCCTGCGTTCGTTAAGCGTTTTACCGGAAAAATAATCAATATACATCCATCTCTTCTACCCTTATTTCCTGGAGCTCATGGTATAGAGGATGCGTGGAATTCCGGCATAAAGGTTTCAGGTGTCACCATACATATCGTTGATGAAGGCGTTGATACAGGCCCCATACTAGCGCAAGAAAAAGTATTAAGACTACCTAATGATACAATAGAGTTATTTGAAGAACGTATACATCAGACGGAACACATGCTCTACAAATCAACGCTAAAAAAACTCTTTGCTGAGAATAAAAAAAATAAATAATATCGGAGGAATAGCACATGCTGGAAACCAGAAAGGCCCTTATCTCAGTTTGGGATAAAACGGGTATAGTTGAACTAGCTCAGGGATTAGTCGCACATGGATATGAAATAGTCTCAAGTTCCGGTACTGCTAAACATCTTAGGGATGGGGGTATATCAGTCACCGAGGTCGTAGATTTAACTGGACTTCCTTCAATATTAGGAGGAAGAGTTAAAACTCTTCATCCTGCAATTATGGGAGGCATTCTCGCAAAACGCGGCTGTGCACAGGATAATGAAGACCGTAAAACTCATAAAATACCCTTAATTGATGTAGTAGTTTGCACTCTTTATCCCTTCGAAGATACAGCTAAGAAGAATGCAGATTTAGATGAACTAATTGAAAAAATAGATATCGGCGGTGTTTCTCTTTTAAGAGCGGGAGCAAAAAACTATTATAGTGTAACAGTTTTATCTGATATTGAAGATTATCCCGCCGCTCTTGAAGAATTAAAGAAAAATCAAGGTTTTACTATAGAATTTAATCAGAAAATGGCACTAAAAGCTTTTGCTACTACCGCAAATTATGATGCAACTATATACAAAGGCCTATTTCGAGAAGTAGGAGCGGAAGAAGGCCCCTCTGAAAATAAAATAATTTCATTACACAAAATCCAAAATCTTCGTTATGGTGAAAATCCACATCAAAAAGCAGAATATTTCCTTCCCACTCTTGAGGAGTCTCCATTTGAACAGTTTTCTGGAAAAGAACTCTCTTATAACAACTTACTCGATTTAGACACTTTGTTACGCGGCTGTTCTATTTTTCAAGATAACTGTGCTTGTGTAATTGTAAAACATACAACTCCCTGTGGCACAGCAAAAGGGAACAACTCTCTTGACGCATTTAGGAAAGCCCTAGATTGTGATCCCATCTCCGCTTTCGGTGGAATAATAGGATTTACACGTTCTGTCGATATGGAGACCGCAAGTGCTATTACAGAAACATTCTTTGAAATAGTAGCTGCTCCTTCGTTTGAAGACAAGGTTATTGAATATTTTAAGGAAAAGAAACCTAATCTTCGTGTTCTGGAAATTTCCCCCAAATACACCCCTAAATTACAAGTTACTGGTAATCGAGTAGGATTTCTAATCCAAGAGGACAAACTTCCCGCTTTTCCACAAGAGGAAATGGGCACATGGGTTGGCACTCCTAGACCTGACCTTTGGGACGATTTACTTTTCGCCTGGAAAACAGCTGCAATAACAAAAAGCAACGCTATTTCTATTGTGAAGAACGGATCTGCTCTCGGAATAGGCGGTGGTTTTACGAACAGAGTCGATGCGGCAGCATATGCTTTAAATCTTGCAGGAGAGAAAGCCAAAGACGCTGTGTTGGCATCGGATGCATTCTTCCCCTTTGCCGACACTGTTGAACTCGCAGCAAAAGCTGGCATAGTAGCTATTATTGAGCCAGGCGGCTCAATACGAGATAAAGAAGTCATGGAGCGTGCGGAAGAGCTTGGCCTGAGTATGTTCATTGGCGGGACCCGTACGTTTAGGCATTAGGGTAAAATCATGAGAATTATGGTATTAGGCGGTGGCGGTCGCGAACACGCAGTAATACACGCCCTATCAAAATCAAAAATAACAACCGAACTACATTGTTGTCCCGGAAATCCTGGCATAGCGAAACTTGCCAAATGTCATATTGGAGATCCTTGTAATCCGGCAGAGATGTTAACTTTATGTAAAAGCAACGGTATTGAGCTGGTTTTTGTTGGACCTGAAGCTCCACTGGTAGCTGGTACGGCAGATATTTTACGAGAAGCTGGCATTCTAGTTATGGGCCCCAGCATGTTGGGAGCTCGTTTAGAAGGAAGCAAAGCCTACTCAAAACAATTTATGGCCAAATATAAAATTCCAACTTCTTCTTTTGATCTTTGTACTGATATTGATAGTTGCAGAAAAGCTTTAAAAAAACGTTCTGCACCATATGTAGTTAAAGCTGACGGATTGGCTTCAGGAAAAGGGGCTTTTCTTTTAGACACGTTCGAAGAAGCTATGAATACCTGCGCAATGATGCTCGAAGACTTTCTACTTGGAGTTGCAGGCAGAGTTGTAATAATCGAAGATTTCGTTCCTGGACAAGAAGCTACGGTTCTTGCTTTGACAGATGGTAAAACAATACGAGTTTTACCATCAAGTCAAGACCATAAGAGAATTTTAGATGGTGATAAAGGTGATAATACTGGCGGTATGGGAGCCTATTCTCCCGTTCCTTGGGTAGATGACAAATTTATGAAAAAAGTTACCCAGGAAATCCTTCAGCCTACTCTCGATGGTTTAGAGATAGAGGCCATCCCATTTTGCGGTGTAATTTATGCTGGAATTATGGTATCTCCTGATGGCTCACTTTCCCTCTTAGAATATAATGTCAGACTTGGCGACCCTGAGGCTCAGGTAGTCCTTCCTGTTTTTGACGGAGATTTTGGAGAGGTTATTCTCGCCTGTACTCAAGGGAAGCTAAACGAAATTGATTGGCCAACTCCCAAACTAAATGCGTTAGGCGTTGTAATGTCTTCCGGTGGTTATCCAAATCAATTTGAAAAAGGGTTTGAAATAATAGAATCTTTTAATTCCATACCCTCCACATACGTTTATCATGCGGGAACAAAGCTTGACAGCGAAGGGAAATTAGTCACAGCTGGTGGGAGAGTATTGACTGTTGTAGGCATAGCAGAAACACTTCAAAAAGCGAGAGACTTAGCTTATAAGCGCGTTGAGTCAATCTCTTTTAAGAATGCCTTTTATAGAAAAGATATTGGAGACAAGTCTTTAAAGGGGGTAATTAAATGACAGAAGCAAAAATAGGAATAATTATGGGGTCTGTGTCTGATGCAGAGATTGTAAAGAATGGCATCTCTGTTTTGGAAGATCTTAACATCCCCTTTGAAATAGCTATCGCGTCTGCTCACAGAACACCACAAGATGCACAAAACTATGCGAAAAATGCTCAATCCCGTGGCATAAAAGTTCTTATAGCTGTAGCCGGTCTTTCAGCTGCACTTCCAGGAGTAATTGCCGCTGCAACAACCCTACCTGTAATAGGTGTTCCCATAAAGGGAGGGGCTATGGATGGCTTGGATGCCATGCTTTCAATAACACAAATGCCTCCAGGAGTACCAGTTGCTTCCGTCGGACTTAATGCAGTAAAAAATGCTTGTCTACTGGCTGTTAGAATTTTAGCAATAAGTGATTTAGAAATTAGAGAAAAGATTGAAGATTGGATAAAAAAAGAAGCTAATAAAGTTGTCCAAAGTCGAAAAAAAATAAGTGGACTACTCTTGGCTCCCGAAGATTCATACAAATAATACATAAGACGTCTTTTACCTAAACGAAGGAGACCTCTTATGTATTTAGTTATTCTCTTTATTCTTCAGAGTATATACTTAAATATTTATCTCCTCTATCGGGTTGAATTGTTACTACTGCTGTATTCTTAGAAAACTTTTTTGCTATTTCAATAGCAGCCCACACATTCGCTCCAGTAGATATTCCACTAAAAATCCCCTTCTCAACCGCAAGCATTTTTGCTGTATCAAAAGCATCTTCATCATTTACCGTCATAAAGCGCGATACTATGCTAGCGTCTAATATTTTGGGCAAAAAATTGGCACCTATTCCTTGAATCTTATGAGGCCCAGAATATCCTTTAGTTACCAAAGGGCTAGAAGTTGGCTCTACTGCCACAATTTCTATTTTTGGATATTTCTTAAGCAACGCTCTCCCTACACCTGAGATTGTCCCCCCAGTGCCAAACCCCGATATAAAAGCGGCTATTTTTTTATTTTTAGGCATTTGATTTATGATTTCTGGCCCTGTAGTTTTCTCATGTGCCCAAGAGTTTCCCGGATTTGAAAATTGATCTAGCATTAAGGCATTTTCTTTAGTTTTAAGAATATTCTTCGCCGCTACAATAGCACCTTGCATTCCCTCTGCAGCCGGAGTTAAGATTATCTCGGCTCCATAGGATTTTAATATTGTTCGTCGTTCGATTGACATGGATTCGGGCATCGTTAAAATAACTTTAAGACCCAGAGCTCTCCCAAGTAAAGCTAATCCTATTCCAGTATTTCCGCTTGTCGGCTCAACTATTAACGTATTACTTTTTAGCTCTCCTCTACTTTCAGCTCTTCTTAACATTCCCCACGCGGCTCTATCCTTTATAGACCCCCCCGGATTGTTCCCTTCAAGTTTTATATATATCTCTGCTCCTTCTGTATCTAGGGACAACTTATATAGGGGTGTATTCCCAATAAGCTTTAATAATTCAATCGAATCCACTTTGTTGTATGGTTTATAAATCAAAGATTGTACATATCTTTTAAAGCTCATTTTACTCCTCCTAAAATACAATTATTTTATCTATTCTCTGTTCTACATATAAATTTGTTTGCTAATAATCCCTATTAGTATTACCAGATTGTCCATGATGGATTTGGTGAGAAAGACAAATCACTTTTAATTCCTCTATCAAACATGTTATATCCTGCAGCTGCTATCATAATAGCATTATCCGTACACACCATTTTCGGCGGCAAATACAATTCCCAGTTATTTTTCTCGAAAAGATTCTGTAAATCTTCTCTAAGTCTTGAATTAGCTGCCACACCACCAGAGATAGCTACTTTATGTACCCCAGTTTTATTAATAGCTAGTAGCAATTTACCAATAATAGAACCTACAACTGCCTTCTGAAAGGATGCACATAAATCATTGGTATCTATTTTCCCCTCTGTTTTTTCCAATTTATGTATTAATGTAATTGTTGCTGTTTTAAGACCACTAAAACTAAATTCAACATCCTGTGTATCGGAGAGAGGCATAGGGAGTTTATATCGATCAGGGTCCCCTGTCTTTGCAAGCTCATCTATTGCAGGTCCACCCGGATAACCAAGGCCAAGAACCTTGGATATCTTGTCATATGCTTCTCCTGCAGCATCATCTCTGGTACTACCCAGTAATATATAACTACCAAATTCTCTTACCAAAATAATTTCTGTATGTCCTCCAGATACTATAACTGAAAGAAAAGGAGGTTTTAAATCCTTATTAGTCACAACATTAGCAAACAAATGCCCTTCTAAATGATTGACTGCTACAATAGGAACATTCCATCCTTGGGAAAGCGCTTTCGCCGTCATTACTCCTACCAACAAAGAACCCATTAAACCCGGACCAGCAGTTACCGCTATTAAATCTATCTCTTTTGAAGGTTTTGTTATACCTGCTTTAGAAAGGACCTCTTTTAGTAAGGGAATTATTGATTCTTGGTGCATTCTAGAAGCCAATTCTGGCACAACTCCTCCGTACAGAGAGTGCTTAGAGGTTTGGCTTGCAAGGAGAGAAAAAATGACATCATATTGTCCTTTTAGTATAGCTATTCCTGTATCGTCACAACTAGATTCAATACCTAACGTCAAAAAATTATTTTTCATTATATAATTTCTCCAATGTTTAAACTTATCTATGTCAAAAATAACCTCTTGTTTTTGACAAACTTAAAATAATCATTTAGTTGCATCAAGCTTTTATTGAGTTTAATATTTTTTTACTGTTTCTGTTTTATTTAGATTCACTTTTTATTGCATCGTAAACCCATTGCCACTCAGTACATTTCAATGACAATGTAGACAACATATATGTTATAAAAGCGATAGATATTGCGGAAACAATCCAAATAGATTTGTATCCGAGTCCGCCGCTCAATGGATAACTAAAGTATTTCTTAAATATTAAAATAGTGAAAATCATTAAAATAATTGAAACTGCCATCTTGAGAACCCAATCTCTGGTGAAAACACCTAGTTTTTCCTTTAAGTTGCGAGAAAGAGCCCAAGCTCCGTAAATCCCGGAACACGTAAATGCGATTGCTGTAGCTGCGGCAAGCCCCGCATATTCAAAATTTAATACATAAGTAAGAATGAAGCTTGCACAAAAATTAACACATACTGTTACTGCTGTAACATTAAGTGCCCCTTTGGGCATTTTTCTTGCATACATGGCTCGCAAAATTACGGTACTACATGCCATCCCTGGCAATCCTATACCATAAATAGCAAGAGACACTGACGTTGCGTGCCATGCCCATAAAGAGAAAGCACCTCTATAAAAAAGCAAATTTATTATTTCTTCAGAAATTAAAAAGAGACCAAATGCTACCGGAAGAACAACAAATAAGCTAAATCTTAGTGCATCTCTTATGAAATCACGAAAAGATTCTGTGTCTTCGGCATCATGTCTTGAGAGTATTGGTAATACTGCCTGAGAGATTGCGATCACAAAAAGACCTAAAGGAAGTTGTAGCACTCTGTCGGCATAGTTTAAAACTGATATCGAACCACCAACTAGGAAAGAACCCATTATTCGGCTTATTACAGGATTTACTTGATTTAGAGAAAGTCCCGCTGCATAAGGGAAGAACAACGTCATCATACTTTTTAATTCTTGATTATTTTTTTGTGGCATCGCTGGTATCAGCTTTATACCCATTTTCTTACACCAGTACCACTGCACAAGCATCTGACATATACCTCCGATTAAAACGGCGGTGGCTAAATTCCATATCGTCAAGTTTTTCATAAAAATGATTAGAAAAAGGATATAGGCAAAATTACTAACTGCAGGGGCAATCGCAGGAACAAAAAAACTTCCCATACTGTTTAGGATGCCCATTGCCAATGCGCCTATAGAAACAAAAAGTAAAAATGGAAACATATATCTTGTAAGTGCAATGGCTAAAGTTCTATCTTCTGCAACAAATCCTGGGGCCATAATTTTTACGAGTAAGGGAGCTAAGAATATGCCCACTAAAATAACTAGAGTCGCTCCAAAAATAAGAACGGAAAGAGACTGTTTTGCCAAATTTTGTGCCTTGTCTTTTCCATCAAAAGATAATGTTTTGGAGAAAATAGGGACAAATGAAGCAGAAAGTGCACCTTCTGCCAATAGTTGTCTTGATAAGTTGGCTAACGTATAAGCTATATAAAACGCATCTAACTGTCTTGTAGCACCAAAAAACGCTGCTGTAAACATTTCTCGGGCAAGTCCTAGAATCCGACTTAATGAAGTCCCTAGCATCATAGTTATAGCATGACGAACCATGCCGGAAAGTTTTTCGTTTTTTTTCATTTTAAGCCTTTCTTTTACCAGGAAAAGTCTTGACCCAAATAGAACTTTTTAGCCTGTTCGTTACTTGCTATTTCTTCCGGAAGCCCCTCTAGAAAAACTCGGCCATCATGTATTAAAAAAGTCCTGTCGGTTATAGAAAGCGTTTCACGTACATTATGATCAGTTAGCAATATTCCATATCCGCGTTCTTTTAAGTTACTTATAATATTCTGTAAATCTTCTACTGCTATGGGATCTATACCACTAAAAGGCTCGTCCAACAGTATAAAAGAAGGCTCCAATGCAAGACATCTTGCAATTTCTACGCGACGTCTTTCGCCACCTGAAAGAGAAATACCCTTAGTGTCTCTCAAATGGGCTATTCCATAATCCTTCATCAAGGATTCTATTTTTTCTATACGTTCATCTTCTAAAACCCCATTTGACTCCAGTACAAGGTCTAAGTTTTGATAAACGGTTAGCGTTCTAAATACGGAGGCCTCTTGCGGCAAATACCCCAAACCTGCTTTTGCTCTCATGTACATTGGAAGTTGAGTCACATCTTCTTCACCAACTGTAACTCTCCCACTATCAGGAATAATACGCCCTATTATCATATAGAACGTGGTACTCTTGCCAGCTCCATTGGGGCCAAGCAGACCTACAATTTCTCCTTTTTTGATAGAGATAGAAACATCGTTAACAACAGCACGATTGTTAAAAGTTTTTGTAAGATGATCTGCCCTTAGTATTACTTCTTTATTTTTCATAAGCTGTTTCTCACTCTTTCTTCTTCTTTTCATCAGAAAGATCAAATACCATCTGCGTGTTTCCAATTGCTTCTATATTTTTTGTGTTTTCATAAAGTATAAATCTATCGGCATTTGCTGTTTTACCATCGCTTCTAACCATCTTAGCTTTTCCACTTACAATTACCGTTCCCCTTGCTTTAGAATATTCAGCCAAATCTCCTGTTACAACACTTTTTACTCCATCTGCATCAATATAATCTATAGTTACAAAAGATCTTGCAATGGCAGTTTGTATTTCATTATCCAACAGGGTGCCATCGATTGTTTCAGCTGCAAATCCAATCTTTTGGGACATATCTTCATACCTTATGACTCTTTTCCCCCAAAAAGTCGATTCTGTACGACCTGCCTCAGTTGCTTTTAGAATTTTATTTTGAAAAATCCCGTCTACATTTCCACGCGCCAAATAATTTGTTGTTTCTGTTTCCCAACGCACATACTCAGCTCTTAATCTGTCTTTTGGCTCCCTTGTCAAAAGAACCTTGCCAAACGCCTCTACAATGTTGTTATTTTTTTCCGAAGAATTGACCCATTTAACCGAATCAGCCTTCATCTCCGCCTTGTCTTCCGGGAATTCCCCTCTTACATTGCCTTTTATAGTAAACTCAAACGTTTCAGTATTGCCCTGCGCTATTTCTCCCCACATTGTGGCTGTTTCTTTTTTTATTACTACATTACCTTTGGCCTCTGCCTTTTTGGTATTTACATTATATGAAATGCTATCCGCTTTCAAACTTCCAGTCTCAGCATTAGCGACTGAAAGTTGTAAAATTAACAAAAATAAAAGCGAACATAATATTCTACTTTTCTTTAACATTAGTTTATTCCTCTTTTCAAAAAGGGTATAAAGATTAATTTTAACAGACATACATAATAATAGTTCAAAAGTTCTATGTTATATATAAATACTTATTTTTATTTTTTTATAGGGTCAGATATGCCCTTTGTTTTATTCCAAATAGAAAGATAAATATTATTTAAATGTGTAAAATAACTTTCCCCTTTTGTTGGAGCAGGCAATAGAACAGAGTTATCAAAATCCAACACAAGAGACTTTATAACTGTAGAAGTCCATGAATCAACCATAACTGTCCAATTCCGCCTTTTTGCTTCGTCTAATGCTGCTTTTAAAGATTTTGTGTCTCCGGCCAACCACTTGTCCCAAACTTCTTCCGGCGGTCTAATTGTATCCTCTGCGACAGAACGAACCCAAACCCCTTGGGATGCAGTCAGGTCCATGATCTTTTTGTTTTTTAGCAGATGTTTCCCTACATCATTGGCACTTTCGATTCTCGCCTGCAGTTCCGCAAGTCTACGTTGATAATAGACATAGTTTTTGCTATCTTTATTCGCTATTATTTTCATGACATTTTGAGCTATCAAGGGTATGACTGCAGGATCATAAAATAGCGAGCGAACTTGGTGGTCCTGGATAATCAATGATTCATAAAGTACATATAGATCATTGTTCTTGTTTAGTCTGAAATGAGACGCCTCTTTGGAATTTAGGGCTATTACAACTTCATCAGCTTTCGGAGCTCCTATTATTAAAACTTCTCCATTTATATTCCAATTAGACAAACAGCGTACTCGCGATTTATCTCCAACAATAAAGCTTGCGATTTCAGACAACCAAGGAGTTGTCACAGCAAAATCTATCGCTTTAGCTGTCGACGGGGTACTAGAAATACACAAAGCAGCGAAGAAGATAACTAACAGTGCTTTAAGAAATAAATTGCGTATGTACAATAACATTATTTTTTCTCGGGACGACTCCCCGGCTTATACAAAGGTATTTTGTCTGCACACAAAGGACATTTTTGAGGATCATACACAGGGAAACTGAGTTTCCATAGGGAAGTTAAGTCTAAGTCCTTTTCAACATTGGACGGACGTCTATCTATTATAGATGCTGAGCCAACCCATTGCGCACCAAGATCTGTTAATATTTGAGCCGTTTCTCTTGTTGACTTCCCAGTTGTGACAACGTCTTCCACTAATACAAACTTTTTTTTCTCTGGTACTGGAAAACGGCGAAGAAGCATTTTTCCGTCCTGTCTTTCGGAAAATAAAAACGGCACGTTAAGAGCCCTTGCGACTTCATGCCCTATTATTAGACCACCTAAAGCCGGAGATAAAATGAAATCCGGTTTCAGTGAAACTATTTTTTCTGCTAACCTCTCTCCGGCATAAGCTGCATATTCGGGGAATCTAAGCATTAAAGCACATTGTATATAGTGTCCGCTGTGCAACCCTGAGGTTAGGTGAAAATGCCCCACCATGTGGGCACCACTTTCCTTCATCATCTCTTGAATTTTTTCTGAAACTTCACTTGCGTTAAAACCTTTAGAACAATTCATTATCTCTTCACCTTTGATAGTATTTCTATTATATTTTTAGTCGCGTTAATAGGGTCGTTTGCCTCAAGAATAGGTCTCCCTACAACGATATAGTTCGCTCCTGCTGTAGCAGCTTCAGCAGCTGTAGCGATGCGCGCTTGATCTTCCGTACTCACCTTAGCCGCACGAATTCCAGGCACCACTCGCATAAGGCCCTTAGCTTTATCCTGTAAAAGATGTAAATCCAAAGGAGAACATACTAATCCATCAAGTCCGGCTCTTTCTGCTGTTTCTGCTCTAGAAATAAGAGCCTCTTGTATTTCAGTCTTAGGGTGCACATCACTCCACTCTTTTCCACTAAGACTGGTAAGTACCGTTATTCCAAATAAATTCATATTGCTTCCCATTTTTTCTCTCATTGCTACGGAACGTGCCATCATCTCATATCCACCTGAAGTATGTATTGTAAGAGCCCAAAGACCAATTTGTGAAAGAGGCTCAACTGCAGAAGCCACTGTGTTTGGAATATCGTGAAGCTTAAGATCTAAAAAAAGTTTATATCCCATATCTATTATTTCTTTTGCGAAATTTATTCCGCCCAATGCGTAAAGCCTTGGCCCTATCTTTATATAAGGAGTAGCTGTTTTTAATTTTTTAAGAAAAGACCGGGCATCTTCAAGTGTCAAGACATCCAACGCAAGGATAAGACCACAATTATCTTTATGCATTATTACACCGCCCTACTTATGATTATAACTTAATGTTAAATGTTTTTTGACAATATAAAAACAAGTGCACCTGTTCTCCAATATTAACCACATCAAAGTTCTTAATATTCTTCTGTATCAGCCCAAATCTTACGCCCTTCTACGAATGTCATTACCGGCCATCCTGTCAGGGCAATTCCTTCCCAAGGACAGCAACGAGCCTTGCTCTGCCAAGTGTCGCAATCTACAATGCGTGTTCTATCTAAATCTATGATAGTCAAGTCTGCTAATGAGCCCTCTTTTATAACTCCCAATCCTTGCCATTTCTCCGGAAGTAAGCTCGCGGGTGAGCTGGTAATTTTAGACAAAATAAGTTCTAATGGAACGTTCGTATGATTCTTATTTGTATAATCTAATAATACTGCTATTGCACATTCTAAAGATGCGATTCCAAAAGGTGCATCTTGAAAAGGCTCATCCTTTATATCAATATGCCACGGAGCGTGGTCAGTTACAACAGCGTCAATTGTATTGTCTAAAATACCATCCCACAATGCTTTCTGATCTCTTGAGCTGCGTAATGGGGGGTTCACTTTATATCGAGAATCATAACCGCTATTTATAACAGCATTCTCATTAAGTGTTAAATGATGGAAAGTTGTATCACATGTAACATCTAGCCCCTCTTTTTTTGCCTGACGTATCAATTCTACAGAACCTGCACTACTTAAATGAGTGAAATGAATTCTTCCGGATGTCTCACGAGTTAAAGATATTCCACGAGCCACGTCTATCTCTTCTGTCGCTTCAGGAATCCCTTTTAATCCACTCAAGGCACTTACACGCCCTTCATGAACTTGGCCACCGATAAACAAGCTTTTTTCTTCTGGATGCTCCATTATGCGCGGCTGATTTTTCCCTGTATAAAGAAGAGCCAGACGGAGTAAATCACTAGTGGAAACAGGGTCTCCATCATCCGTAAAAAAAACAGCTCCGGATTCAGTCATCTTCAGCAGTTCAGCCATTTCTTTGCCTTCTCTATTTTTACTGACGCAACCTGCTGGTAATATTCTTGAAGCATTTGCTTTTTTACTGTGTGTTAAAACATATTCAACCAACGAAGGTTCCGATATCGCCGGCTTGGTATTAGGCATGGCAACCATTGTAGTAAAACCACCAGCGGCACCCGCTCTTGCACCGGAATATATATCTTCATTCCACTCCAACCCGGGGTCTCTAAAATGTGCATGAAGATCAATAAACCCTGGGGATAGGATGCGACCATTTCCTTCTATGATTTCTATATCAGTACTTTTCTTCTTCTCTCCAATCTCTATGATCACATCATTTTCAACAACCAAAGAATCTTCCTTGATAAATTCTTCTCCATCAAAAATTTTAAAGTTTCTAAAGACTATTTTACCCATTATTTTCCCCCTCCACAAAGATAAAGCAGAGCCATTCTGATAGCTACCCCCGAACGTACCTGTTCTAAAATTACGCTCTGATGTCCATCCGATATATCAGAAGCTATTTCTACTCCTCTATTTAACGGGCCTGGATGCATAACCAAAGCATCTGGTTTAGCGTATGCAATTAGATTTTTATCAGCACCCCACCATTTATGATATTCGTCAACTGAGGGGAAGAGTCCATCTTGTTGACGTTCTTTCTGAATTCTTAATAGATAAACCATATCCGCTTCTTGCACAGCTTTTTTAGGATCATTTTCATACTCGCACCCCAAAGCTTCAATATTTTTAGGCATCATTGTGGGAGGACCTGAAACTACTACCTTACAACCAATTGTATTAAATCCGATTATATCGCTACGTGCGACTCTGCTGTGTAAAACATCTCCTACAAATGCAATTTTTTTGCCGCTTAGATTACCCAAATGTTTCCACGCTGTGTAAAGATCAAGTAGGGCTTGAGTCGGGTGTGCGTGTGTGCCATCTCCCGCATTTAATACTATTGCCCTTTTCAATTTTGAGGCAAGATATTGAGCTGCTCCGACAGATCTATGACGCAGTACAACAATATCAGCACCCATTGCCTCTAATGTCCATGCGGTATCTCGCATTGTTTCTCCTTTTGCTGTGCTAGAACCAGCTGAAGACCAGTTTACGACATCTGCTGAAAGCATTTTTTCTGCCAGTTCAAAAGAAGCACGAGTTCGAGTTGAATTCTCAAAGAAGAGGTTTACACACATTTTACCGCGAAGTACGGGAACTTTTTTTATCGGTCTATCCATAACATTTTCCATGTGACGTGCTTGATCAAGAATAAAATAGAGTTCCTCTCTACTCCAACCAGCTAAATCTATTACATTTTTATGACGCCATACTATTTGTCCTGTTTCACTAGGCATCACGTTCACAAATGACCACCTCATCTTTCCCGTCTAGCTCAGTTACTTTTACCTCTATAACTTCGTTTTTTGAAGTTGGCACTTTTTTACCACATATATCTGCATGAATCGGCAGCTCTCTGTGCCCTCTATCGACAATTACGACTAATTGGACCTGAGAGGATCTGCCTAGATCCACAAGAGCTTCTAAAGCAGCACGAACCGTGCGTCCTGTGTAAAGAACATCATCTATTAAATATATATTTTGTCCTGAAATATCTTCCGGCATCCTGGTGCTATGAACCATGGGTTGTTCAAAGAGCGTTGTTAAGTCATCTCTATAGAGTGTGATGTCTAACTCACCACACGGTATTTTTACTCCTTCTACCTCTTCTATAATTTTTTGAATTCGTCTGGCCAAATATACTCCTCGTCTATGAATCCCTACCAATATCATTTTCTCAGTACCCTTGTTACGTTCAATAATTTCGTTTGCTATTCTCCTTATTACTCTCTTAAGATCCTCAGCACTCATTAAACGCGACTTTTCTTTTAACTTCACCATCTGCCACACTCCTTTTCATAAAAAAAGAACTGTCTAAAAAGACAGTTCTGATAAATAGAAAACATCATGAATGGCAGAAAGAAGAAAATCATTTGAAGACATGACTAAATTCTCAAACATTTCTCTTCCCCCTTTAGCCCAATTTAAAAGAGTATAAACTACTTTTCTTTTTTATGCAACCGATTGCATAATTTTTTATATATTTTTTAACGCCTCTTCTGCAGCCTTAAATTCAGCCTCTTTTATAGTATTCCCCCACGCTTCTGCTAGTATCTTTTCATTTAATGTTACTTGAACTCTAAACTTAAGAGAATGATCAGGACCCTTCCTCTCAACAGTCTTATAATATGGCACACTACCATTTTTTGATTGTGTCGCTTGCTGTAGAGTCGTCTTAGGATCTATTGCATATATAGAAGCATTATTTTTTTGTTTTTTTAGAAAATCTATTATTATCCGGCTTGCACTTGCATAGCCTCCGTCTAAAAAAACTGATCCTAAAATTGCTTCTGCTGTATCAGCTTCAACTGATTGACTGGGCCCATCTTTAATCAGACTTTTCCCTAATTTAATTAATTTATTTAAACCCACTTCTTCTGCCCAGTTTTTTAAACTATTTTGACAAACGAGCTGAGAGCGCAAACGAGTTAATTTGCCTTCATCCAAATCTTGAAACTCTTTATATAGCATTTCAGATGCAATTAGTTCTAAAACTGAATCTCCTAAAAATTCCAATCTTTCATTATAAAAAAGAAGCCCAGACTCGTTCGCGTAGGAAGAATGAGTAAGTGCTTCTTCTAAAAGCTTTTTATTATTATAAAAATAACCTATTTTTTCTTGAAATTCGAGGAGCAATGCCTCTCTGTCTTCTTGCTTTTTCATTTTTAATCTTCGTAACGCTCTAATGCTATAACCGCATTGTGTCCCCCAAAACCAAAATTGTTGATTAAAACTTTTTTAACATCAGCTTTAACAGCCTTATTCGGGACAGTATTTAAATCGCACTCTGGGTCAAATTCAAACTGGTTTATTGTTGGATGTACTATCCCTTTTTCGATAGCCAACAGAGAAGCAATTGTTTCAATAGCACCCGCTGCTCCGAGAGCGTGTCCCATCATGGATTTAGTTGAATGTACCATTAGTTTATCAGTATTATTGTTCATAAGATGCTTAATTGCCTTTGTTTCCATTTTATCGTTTAACGGTGTTGATGTCCCGTGGGCATTAATTAAATCAATATCCTCTACGTGCCATCCGGCCTTTCTTACGGCCATGTCCATAGCTCTATATGCCCCATCTCCTTCAGGATCAGGAGCCGTTATATGATAAGCATCACAGGATATACCATAACCCTTGATTTCTGCGTAAATATGTGCCCCTCTTTTTTTAGCATGCTCAAGATCTTCTAAAACTAAAATTCCCGAACCTTCTCCTATTACAAATCCATTTCTTCCCAAATCGAAAGGACGCGAAGCATGTTTGGGATCATCGTTTCTGGTTGACAAAGCTTTCAATGATGCAAATCCAGCGGTTGCAATAGGTGTTATCGCAGCTTCTGACCCCCCTGCTAACATAACAGTTGCATCACCTCGCATTATGCAGTTATAAGCCTCACCTATGCTGTTTAGAGAAGAAGCACAAGCTGTTACGACAGCCATATTGGGACCTTTTGCTCCGCATCTTATTGCTACGTAAGCTGCGGACATATTAGTAATCATCATCGGCACTAAAAAAGGACTAACACGATTGGGACCTTTTTCATTCAAACTTTGAAAGTTTTTTTCAAGTGTTCCAATTCCACCCTCGCCACTACCTACATAAACACCAAACATATTTTTATCTAACGTATCTATATTGAGACCTGAATCTTTAATTGCCAAATCTGCAGCAGCCGAGGCTAAATGTAAAACTCTATCCGTACGGTTAGCTTCTTTTTTATCAAGCCAATTTTCGGGGTCAAAGTTTTTAACCTCTGCTGCAATTTTTATTGAATGCTCAGAGGTGTCGTACAAAGTTATGTAGTCTACCCCGTTTTTCCCCTCTTCAAGAGCTCTCCAAAATTCTTCTTTACCAAGTCCAATTGGCGTAACAGCTCCTACACCAGTAATAACTACTCTTGTCATTGGGTTCCCTCCAAATACCTGAGGGGGAGATTAGGCCCCCTCACAAATACGGTATATTAATTAATCTTCAACTCCAAGTTTAACCTTAACGTAGTCCATTGCCTCGCCCACTGTTGTAAGTTTTTCTGCGTCCTCATCAGGAATTTCAATATCAAATTCCTCTTCAATACCCATAATTAACTCAACGATATCAAGTGAGTCTGCACCAAGATCCTCAACGAAGGAGGCCTCAGGTTTAATCTGATCTTCCTCTGAGTTTAGTCGGTCAATAACTATTTCCTTAAGCTTTGCCTGTACTTCTTCCATATTCATAAAGTTCACCTCCTTCCAAAATTATAATATATACATCTGGATTTAAATTTCTTTATACAAACATCTCATTGATCTGAAGAATCTAAATAAAAACTTACATAGTCATTCCGCCATCAACGGCGAGAACCTGGCCATGAATATATGCCGCCTCTTCAGAAGCTAGAAAAGATACAGCCTTAGCAATGTCTTCAGGACGGCCTTCGCGACCCAAAGGCACATTTTGCAACATAGCATTTTTAGCATCTTCTGGAATTACTGATGTCATATCCGTGGCAATATACCCAGGTGCTATGGCATTAACAGTAACACCTCTTGAACCTATCTCTCTTGCAAGGCTTTTCACGAATCCTGTAACCCCGGCTTTTGCCGCCGAATAATTACATTGCCCAGGATTGCCGATTAGCCCTGTTACCGATGAGATAACTATTATTCTACCTGACCTGGCTTTTAACATAGGGCGAACAGCTTCTTTAGTGCAATAAAATACTGAAGTTAAATTCGCAGAAATTACGTCTTCCCACTCCTCTACTTTCATACGGATTAGGAGATTATCCTTTGTAATCCCTGCATTACAAACTAATACCTCAACCGCTCCCAGCTTGTTTTCTATAGCCCTAAACATTTCCTTTACTTCCTCATAACAGGAAACATCTGCTTTGATCGACATGGCCATTCCGCCTAAAAGTTCTATTTCTTTTACGACTTTTTCAGCTGCGGCTGATGATTTATTGTAATTTACAGCGACGGCACATCCATCCTTAGCAAGTTCTATTGCTATAGCTCTTCCAATTCCGCGCCCTGCACCTGTTACAAGTGCCACTTTTTTTTCAAGCATTTATTTGTTTTCTCCTTTTAAGAAAGATACGGCAGAGTGTAACTCTTCTACTCCTGAAACATGGTATGGTTTTTTGGTATTGGTTATTTTACGCACTAGACCGGAAAGTACACTTCCAGGCCCGAGCTCTATATACCCTTCTATTTCAAAAGTCTCCATTGTTAAAACGCTTTGATACCACAATACAGGAGAAAAAGTCTGTGCAAATAAAGCTTCTTGTATTTCCTCAACAGTTGACAGTGCTTCTGCCGAAGCATTGACAATAATGGGACATTTTGGTTGATTCCATTTAATTTCTGAGAATGCTTTTTTTAGTTTATCTGCTACTGGTTTCATTAATTCACAATGAAACGGAGCACTTACTCTAAGAGGAACAACTCTTATGTTTCCAATGGTTTCGATTAGTTTTACTGCTCTGTTTATGGCTGTTTTATGGCCTGATATAACTATTTGATTTAAGGAATTTATATTTGCTTGTTCACAAACTTCTCCTTCTGCAGCTTTCAAACATATTTCCTCAAGTTGCTGAGAATCCATTCCTATTACAGCTGCCATAGATCCTACACCAAGAGGAACAGCCTCTTGCATCAATGTCCCCCGCAAACGCAAAAGACGCACTCCATCTGCCAAAGAAATCATTCCAGTCGCAACGAGAGATGTGTACTCTCCCAAACTATGACCGGCCATACAAACCGAAGAAAGCTCTTCTCCCGCTTCTTCTTCCATTGCTTTTAGAGCAGCAAGGCTCATGGTCAAAATAGCTGGCTGTGTTATTGCTGTCTTCGCCAACTCCTCCGGAGTACCATTGAAAATAATGTCTGAAATGGGAAACCCTAAGGCATCATCTGCCTGTTCAAAGACTGCTCGTGATGAGCTATAGTTATCGTAGAACTCTTTCCCCATCCCTGGTCTTTGAGCTCCTTGCCCCGGAAATATTAGTGCATGCTTTCTCACTTTATGAACCCCTCGATTATTCTCGCCTGTTCCCTGGCTCCACTTATCATATCTTCTATTATAGAAGCAGCAGGCTCACATTTTTTAACAAGCCCGGCTGACTGCCCGGCCATAAAAGAACCTAGATCAACATCGCCTTCTTGCACTGCTACTCTTAACTTTCCAGCTCCCAAAGCTTCAATTTCCTCTGCTGACGCAGCATTCTTCTCTGCTATTTCAAAAGATTTAATTAATTTGTTTTTTAAAGCTCTTACAGGATGTCCCAGAGTGTGCCCCGTAACAACAGTTGCTCTGTCGTTTGCTTTTATGATTTTCATTTTATAATTTTCATGCACATTACTCTCCGTAGCACATACAAAACGCGTTCCTACTTGAACACCCTCTGCTCCCAAAACAAAAGCAGCTAACAATCCACGCCCATCTGCTATCCCTCCGGCAGCTATAACCGGAACTTTCACAGCATCTACTACTTGTGGAATTAAAACCATTGTATTTATTTCACCTATATGCCCTCCAGCTTCGTTACCTTCAGCTATAACGGCGTCAGCCCCTTGTTTAACTACACGTTCTGCGTGTGCAACCGAGGCAATTACAGGTGCTATTACTGTACCCAGAGGCTTAAGCCTTTCAATTACCTTACCAGGAAGCCCCGCTCCTGTTGTAACAACAGGTATCTTATATTTTGCAGCAATCTCAATCGCATCATTCACAGTTGGCGACATGAGCATTATATTCAATCCAAAAGGTTTGTCAGTCAGTTTTAAAATTTTCAATATTTCTTCTTCTAAAAGTTCCGCAGGCATTGTCCCTGCAGCTATAATTCCTAAGCCGCCAGCATTACTAACCGCTGCTGCCAAATCCGCATCAGCTACCCATGCCATTCCTCCCTGTAAAACAGGAACTTTAACTTTTAATAGTTGCGAAACTCTATTATTTTCAAACAACAAAATCACCTATCTCTTAATAAAAATAAAAGCAAAAACTAAATTAAGAATGTATAAAAACTAAGCTTCGTAAATCAGACCTCCTAAGGTCATCCCGGCTCCAAAAGCGACAAAGCAAACCTTGTCACCTCGTTTTATATGTCCGTTTTTCATTGATTCATCAAGGGCAATCATTACGGATGCAGCGGACGTATTGCCATACCTATCTAAATTATACAACGCTTTATCAACAGAAACCCCTATACGTTTAAATACAGAATCGAGGATTCTGGTATTGGCTTGATGCAAAATCCAAAAATCCACATCTTGCGGTTTGATTTTTGAATCCTCACACAAGGTTTCTATAAATTTAGGCAAATTTATAGAAACATACTTAAACACATCTTGTCCCTTCATTCTTAAGAGATGAGGGTCTCCAGGTTTTTCCGGTTCATTTGTCAGAAGATCATGTCTTGTTCCATCAGCTGTTATTTTGGAAGAAATAAAACGTCCCCTTCCTTCCTCTGAAAGAGATACAACACATGCTCCGGCACCATCTCCAAATAATATGCATGTTCTTCTGTCTGTCCAATCAACATAATCTTTAAATTTCTCTGTTCCTATAACAAGCACATTATTCCAAAGCCCTGATGATATCCCAGCCACAGCCGTTTGAATTCCTGCAATACCTCCTACACAACCTGCCAAAAGATCAAATGCTCCGGCATTTACTGCTCCTAACCTACCCTGTACTTTACATGACATACTAGGAAAAGTTGAATCCGGCGTGTTGGAAGCAACTATTATCATGTCCAGTTTGTCGGGTGATATCTTTGCATCTTTCATTGCTTCTACTGCGGCGTTGTAGGCTAAATCGCTACAACGCTCATCCTCAGCTGCAAAATGACGCACTTTTATGCCGGTTCTTTCATATATCCAACTGTCACTCGTATCAAGAAATTTCTCAAAATCCTTGTTTTCCATTATCTTTTCTGGTATATAAATTCCGGTTCCGGATATTTTGGCTTTTCTTCCATGAAATATTGTCATTTTAAGTTTTCCTTTGCTATTTCTTCTCTAATTCTTTCCACACCGTTTTTTGCTATAAAGTTGGCTGCTCCAAGTAGAGCATGTGCTATGGGCTTACGCTTAGAACGACCATGAACTTTTATTACGGTACCATTAACTCCTAGAAGGGGAGAGCCTCCGGCTTTCTCCCAATCAAAGCGTCCCAAAACTCTTTTCATTGCGGGCAACATAAAAAACATTCCTATCTTAGGAAGTAAATGATTCGTGTATTCTTCTTTAAGCTGTCCCTTTAATAATTCTCCAAGTCCTTCGCCAAACTTGATTAAAATGTTACCGCTAAACCCATCACATATAACGATATCCGCTATACCGTTTGGCAAATCACTCCCCTCTGCATATCCCTGAAAATTCAAAGGGCTATTTTCTATGAGTGTCCGAGCTGCAGAAATAACATCATCTCCTTTTGTTATTTCTTCACCATTACAGAGTAACCGAATAGAAGGGTTCTCTACCCCTCTGAAAAGTTTCATATAAATTGAAGCCATATGAGCAAATTGAAACAAATTAATTGGTTTACAGCGAACTGTTGCACCTACATCCATTAGCAGTGTCGGTCTGTTTAGAACAGGAAGAACTGCACCGAAACCGGGACGATCAATACCAGGTATTCTTCCCAGCAAAAGAACTCCTCCTGCTGCAATAGCCCCTGTATTTCCAGCTGAAACAATTCCTGATGCTTCACCTGCTCTGACCATTTCGAATGCTACAACTAAACTTGAGTTCTTTTTTCTCCTTATAGAAAGAGATGGAGAGTCGGCACCGTCAATAACTTCTTCTGCGTGAACTATTTTTAATCTTGACCTAACTTCCGAATCCACTTTTTCTAAAAAAGGTTCTATTTTATTTCTATCTCCAACTAAAGCAATGTTTAATTTTGGTTTTTTAGTACAAGCATAAATCGCGGCATGGCACGGTTCCTCCGGCGCATAATCTCCGCCCATTGCATCAAGAGCTATTATCATTTTTTTGCCCCCATATTATTAGAAGATTCTTTTGAAACAACAACAAAACGTCCTACAAATATCTCTCTATTGTCAACTGTAGAACGCACACTTACAACATATTTATTCCCCTTATGGACACCAACTTTTGAACGGGCTAGGATTTTTTCCCCTATATATGCCGGTCGGTTATATTTTAACCTGGCAGAGCCTACCACAACTAGCTCTTCATCTATTGTTGCAATGGCCAGGGATGCTGCCTGAGCATAAATAAAGTAATCTCCTACGAAGTCTGTATGACGAAAAGCTGTATCTCTCGTAGCAAAAAGAACGGAAAGTGCTCCCTTATTTGGCTCCAATCCAACAAGGTCGCCTATAACTTCTTCCGTTCTCATTGATTTCAAGCGACTTGTTGCCTGTTCAGCCATAAGACGGGTACGCTCTCTGACCTCAGGAATTGAAAGAGTTCCTCTATCCAAGCGTACTGTACCTAAACTTACTCCAAGCATCGCTGCTATCTCTTTATCTGTCAAAAGAGGAGAAGAATTAACTAAGTCTATTAGTTGTTTATGACGTTGTCTTTTAATTTCTGAACGCATATTACTCTTCTCCTTGCTTCACTCTTAGTAGCTGGTCTTAATAACTGATAAGATATCTCATTCGCTATATTTTGTCAATACATAAAATCATATTTTATAATTTAAAAAGGAACCGGTGAAAATTATATGCAGCTATAGCAAAGAGAGCCTAGGGGATTGCAATCCCTAGGCTCTCTTTACTGAGTTTTTATATGTTAAAATTATTCGTTTTCTGTATCATTTTTTTCGGAAATTTTTACTACTTGTTTACCTTTGTAATAGCCGCAAGCAGAGCAAGCACGATATGTCTGTACTGTTTCTCCGCAGTGTGTACAAGTGGTCAACGTTGGTTCCTCAAGAGCTCCGAGCCACTGCGCCTTACGTTTATTTGTACGGGAGTGAGATACCCTTCTTTTTGGAGTTGCCATATTTGTTCCCCCCTTAAACCTTTAAGCAAGAAATTGCTTAATTATTCTACCATTAATTTATTATTTTTCCAGTTTTTTATTTTTCTTTTTCTATAAAAGGGCGAAGAATATCAAATCTTGGGTCACCCTCTTCTTTTTTGCAGTTACAAGTCGCTTTATTTAAATTTTCACCACAGTTAGGACAAAGCCCCTTACATTCTTTTGAGCATAACTCCACCGCAGGTAAGCCTGAAAGCAAAGTCTCCCAGATTAATGGTATTAAATCTATTTTTTCATCCCATGTTTCCAAGATAATAAGATCTTCCTGCATATCACGATCAAGATCGTCTTCCTCATTATCTTCTCTACTTGGTTTTAAAGAAAATATATATTTCAAATTCGCATTAATCTGAACCTTTGTTAATTCAAGACATCTAGAGCAAGGCATTTTAGTCTCTCCAAAGACAAAGATTGTTGTAATTAGGCGACCATACGTTCTTACAACTTCTATATCAACTTTTATCTCATCAGAAAAATCGTATATTTGAGACCAGTAACTGATAGGCTGCTCCACTCTGAGAGAAAAACTATCCTTTAATGGAGTACCATCTTTAGGTATAGAAGTCGGCAGTAGAAAATACTTCCAGCTGCTAGGTGGTGACTTAAGCAACTTAACAACCATTTACTCTTATTTATTTGCCTCCACGCACTTTTGTGTTTCTCGTGCAATTGTAAGTTCCTCGTCGGTGGGAATAACCATCACAGTGACCTTGGAATCTGGTGTGCTGAATATAACTTCTTTTCCACGACAGTTATTTTTCTCTGTATCTATTTTAACTCCCAAAAATCCTAATTTTGAACATACTTTTTCTCGGAAAGCAACACCGTTTTCTCCAATACCCGCAGTGAAAACTATAACGTCAACGCCGTCCATTGCAGCGGTATATGCTCCTATATATTTCTGGACGCCATATATGAGTTTGTCCTGTGCCAGTGCAGCTCTTTTATTTCCTTTTTCTGCTGCCAATTCAACATCACGAAGATCGCTGGACACTCCGGAAATACCCAATAACCCGCCCTTATTCTGTATTGCATTACTCACAAGATCCACGTCTCTAAGCTGTCTCATAAGGAATAAAAGCACTCCCGGACATACGTCCCCGCTGCGTGTTCCCATGACTACTCCTTCTATCGGGCTTAATCCCATGCTGGTGTCAATACATTTGCCGTCTTTTATCGCTGAAATTGAGCTTCCATTTCCTAAATGACAAGTAATGACTTTAAGATCTTTCAGTGGTTTGCCAAGGATTTCTGCTGCTCTGCTTGATACGTAGTCGTGACTTGTACCGTGAAATCCATATTTGCGAATCTGGTTTTCTTCGTAATATTTATAATCTATTCCATAAATAAAAGCTTTTGGAGGCATAGTCTGATGAAATGCGGTATCCATAACTATTACGTTTGGCACATCGGAAAGAATTTCCATAATTGCATGTATTCCCTGAAGATGACCGGGGTTATGCAACGGAGCAAGTGGGATAATTTTCTCCAATTCATTAATAACTTTCTCCGTTACTAGGGTAGGTTTTATAAGTGTCTCTCCTCCATGGACGATACGGTGCCCAACAGCAGTGATTTCATCAAATGTTTTTATGGCTCCATAAACAGGGTCCACCAACAAGTTTAGAACATACTGAACCGCCTCTTTGTGTGTAGGGAAATCTACCACTCTAGCCAAGGTTTCCATACCTGTTTTTGTGTGCTTAATACCTGAGCCAGGAATACCGACTCTCTCTACAAGCCCTTGTGTTAGGACTTTTTCTGTTGTCATGTCAAACAGTTGATATTTGACAGAGGAACTGCCGCAGTTGATAACAAGATTTTTCATTTAATTGTTGCCTCCTTAAGAATGAATAACTCCGCCTATTATGGTATCCTTACCGATAATGGTGGTGATTTTATATGAAAATTCCTATAGTAGGAATAATTGCCGAGTATAACCCGCTTCACAACGGCCACTTATATCAGATACAAAAAGCTAAAGAGTCCTCTAAAGCCGAAGCTGTGGTTGTGGTCTTATCTTCAAATTTTGTACAACGAGGCGAACCCTCAATTCTGGACAAATGGAATCGCGCACAAATAACAATTAATACAGGTGCCGACTTGGTTCTTGAGCTCCCTGTAGTTTTCTCTGCACACAACGCAGGTGTATTCGCGAGTGCTGCAACTGACATCCTCGGCTCCTCAGGTATAGTAACACACCTTTCCTTTGGACTTGAAGATCCCGATTGGAACACCGACATAATCTTGAGCATTTTAAACGAAGAACCTGCAGATTTCAAGTCGTTGCTAAAACTTTCTTTGGGAAAAGGGTTGTCTTATGTAGAAGCCAGGGCTACAGCACTTGAAACAATGATAGCTGGAAGCTCTGAAAAGCTAAAAAAACCGAACAACAGCCTTGCTCTCTCATATATGTTAAGACTTCGCCAAAAAAAATGGAAGATGCAACCTATCCCCATAAAAAGGTTGGGCGGAGGACATCATTGCAACGTCCTGGGAGAATATTCCAGCTCTTCTGCAATACGGAAAGCAATTGCAGAGGGACGCAGCGATGAGGCTATGAGTTTTTTGCCTACGGAATCAAAAGAAATTTTACGTTCTGCAATAGCCGATGGCGACGCCTGTATAGAGTACAAAAAGTTGTGGAATCTTCTCCGGATGCTTTTGATACGCTCATCTGCCGAAGAAATTTCGAAAATCGCAGAAGTAGGAGAGGGCATTGAATATAGATTAAAGAAAGAGGCTCTGACAAGCACTTCATTTAACGAATGGGCTGAAAAATGTTCCAGCAAACGTTACACATTGGGAAGAATACGCCGTCATGCAATACATGCTCTTATCGGCCTTAATCATTGGGAAAACAGAGCATTTCAGCGCATAGGCCCCGCATACATCAGAGTATTGGCTACCAATGATAAAGGAAAAGAGCTATTAAAAAAAATGAAAGAAACATCTCTGTTGCCAGTTGTCACAAAATATGGTGAGGCTTCAAGAGTCTCGCCCTATGCTCAGAAAATGATAAATTACGAGCTTCTTGCGTGTGAATTATGGTCACAACTTATTCCAAGTGAGAAGTTTGGGGAAGAGCATAAACGAAGAATTATTTTAAAGAGTGAATAAAAATACTTAATACATACATTTTTACTGAGAACGCCATCTCAGTTCAGTAACTGCCTAATACCTCAGTTTACTTAAGTTTTTTAGGCTTAATACGCTCACGCAAGCGTCTATAAACACCGGGCGGCACCATATCTCTTACCGCACCTCCGAAATAAAAAGCATCCTTTACTCCTCTGCTTGAAACGTAAGAGTATTTTGCGTCTGTTGCTATAAAAAATGTCTCAATCTCAGGAGCGAGCTGCCTATTCATCTGAGCAAGCTGAAATTCATATTCAAAATCTGAAAGAGCTCTAAGCCCTCTAATAATGATTCGACTTTGTTCCTGCCTCATAAAATCCACCAGAAGCCCATTAAAATACTTAACTTTGACGTTCGGAAGATGCACTAAGGCCTCTCTAGACATTATCTGCCTTTCTTCCTCAGTAAAAGTAGAATGTTTATCCGGGTTAACTAACACAGCTATAAGAAGCTCATCAAAAAGCGACGCAGCTCTTTCGGCTATATATATGTGTCCATTTGTTATAGGATCGAATGATCCAGGATAAACAGCTCTTATCATTATTAATTTCTCCTTTTGTAGAAAGAAAGAATTGTTCCTCCGTAGACGCGATCGTCTCTACTCCAGTTATTTAAATCCAATTCGCATATCTTTTCTTTATCTGAATGTTCATATATGAATATACCTTCATCAGACAAAATCGAACCATTATTACCTATAATCGATGGTAATTCCAATCCCCAGTCCAGTCCGTATGGCGGGTCTGCAAATATAATATCAAATTTTTCCATTCTTTTTGAGAATCTTGGAACGGCACGGCGAACGTCCATGCACAAACATTTTACATCCTTTGGTACTCTTCTTACTAATTCTGCATAACGCTTCTTGTCCGATTCTACCGAGTAAACAAGTGTTGCACCACGTTTACTCGCTTCCATAGCTATCTGACCACTACCTGAAAAAAGGTCTAAAAAACTCTTCTCTTTTAAAGGTCCCAAAATATTAAAAAGTGCCAACAAAACCCGTCCGGTTGTGGGACGCATTTCCTTCATAATGAATCACCCCACTACTACTCTAGAATGAGTATAATAGTCGAAGCCATTATTGTACACAAAACAATATAGAATATATATAAAACAGTATTTACGAGAAGTTAAACAACTCTTCTCATGGAGCTTATAGTAACTTTTTCAAAGATTTATTGGGCAGACACCAAATCAAGTGCGTAATGTAGGGCTGCCCTCATTGCAGGCGTCCTGTACGGGTGCCCTGTCGAATCAATTTTTATAGTAAAACCCTTTCTGCTAGGGATAACCTTAAAATAGAAGTGCTGTTCAAAACCCTCATCTGCTGTTATTACGGATAACAGACCTATTTTGCTCTCAGAAATAAAAGAATCTCGAAAAACCCAATGTCCTTTGCCTTCATTCACTTTCCCTTCGGCTCCGTCAAATTCCTTTAATACTGCCATTAATGTTTTATTGCTCTCTGCTTCGATTTCCATCTCCCAATTATCAACTCCGTCGCTATTTGGCAATACTTTGCCATTTTTATGTAGTGTAAGAAGCCAAGTATTTTTTCCCATAGCTTTCCATTTTCTTTCATATTTTGTTACATAGGGTCTATCCGGATTTTTAATAATAGGATCGACATCAAAGGCTCCACACTTAGAAAAAGTATCAGACGTTTCCTCTGCATACCAGTCTACATCTGTCGCAAGCTGAAAAAAACCACCGGGGAGAAGGAGATAATTGAGCATGTCAGCGAAAATCGGCACAGTAACTCTTCGAGAGGCGTGACGAGCCTTAGGCCATGGACAAGGGAAATTCATATAAACCCTCTCAACCGTCTCCGGTGCAAAATATCGGCTCAACAAAAAACGTGCATCTCCATGAATTACCCGTACATTTTCCAGAGCATTGAAAAGTGCTAATCTGGCTCCCTTTAATGCACATAATTGTGATACTTCGATTCCCACTACTAAAACATCGGGATATGCCTTCGCCAAATATCCCAGGAACTCACCATTACCAAAACCAATTTCCACAAAAATACGTCCACTGGATGAAAGTGACTTCCAATCTAACGGCAAAGAATTATTCTCTCTTACTATTATCTTACTTAAATTCCAAAACATTAAAGATGCGTCCTTTTCTATTTATTATTCGTTTATAAGAAACGCAGGTTCTTTGAGTAGCTCTAGCCAGTTATCTAACGTAAGCTCCTCTGCCCTAGTCGTTGTTCTTAGATTGTGCTTTTCAAGTATGTTTTGAGCTGTTTCTTTTGTTAAATCCTCATATCCGGCAATCCAATTGTTTACAATCGTCTTCCTTCTTTGGGCAAAAGAACGACTTAGCAGAGCTCTCCATGATTTATTTGAAGGAAGTTCTAGGTTTTTGTCTAACTTAATTTCTATAATACATGAATTTACCTTAGGCTGCGGTCGAAATGCACTAGGTGGAACCTTTCGGAGAATTTTAGAAGTACCCATCGCTTCCACCATTATCCCAAGAGGCGAGCGTTCTCTGTTTCTTTCGGGAGCCGTTATGCGCTGAGCAGATTCTAATTGAACCATTAAAAGTAAATATTCTAGTTTATGTTTTACCAGTTTTTCCAAAAAAACCCATAGTAGAGGCGTTGTAATATGATATGGAAGATTTGCAATAATTTTATTGGGATACCAAGGCAAGCTGTTCTCATAATCAAATTGAACTGCATCTCCCCATAGAGGAGTCAGTTTTTTATTTTGTATGCCCAACATCTCTATTACATGTTTAAGCCTAGTATCCAACTCTAAGGTGCATACAGACGAACATTCCGAAGATAGAAGCGCTTCAGTAAGAATGCCCTCCCCCGGGCCTATTTCCAACACCTGATCCTTTTCGGTTAAAGCAGCTCTTTCAATAATAAAATCAATGACGGAATGATCCCTCAAAAAATTTTGTCCGATATTGGTGTTGTGTATGAAATGTGGTAGTTTTGACATACATTTATTCCTTTAATTTTATTTTGCACGACAGAACGAAGTAACGCCATGACAAGTTTATTATACTAAAAGTAAAAAAGATTCGTGCTTAATTCGCACGAATCTTTTGATTTTCTGGTCGGGATGAGAGGATTCGAACCTCCGACCACCTGCACCCCATGCAGGTACGCTAGCCAGGCTGCGCTACATCCCGTAAGCAGTGAGTATGATACCGCCCAACCGACTTTTGGTCAAGTCTTTAAAAGTAAAAATCCCAACAACTTTGTCGGGATTTTTACTTTTAAAAAATAAATTAAAAGATTTGTTTAGTTGTTTACAGCTTCTTTTAGTGCTTTACCTGCACGGAAGACAGGTACTTTCTTTGCAGGAATCTGGATAACTTTCTTGGGATCCTGAGGGTTGCGACCCTGACGTGCAGCTCTCTTCTGAACTTCAAATGTACCAAATCCGACTATCTGTACTTTTTCACCTTTTTCAAGTGATTCATGGATTCCGCTGAAGAGTGCTTCTACTACTTCTGCCGCTTTCTTTTTTGTTAATCCTTCTACTGCTTTTGCTACTGCATTTACTAGATCTGTTTTTGTCACTTCACGACACCTCCCGACAAGTTGACTGCTATCGCAGTTAGACTATTATTAGCTCTATTTCCCGCTTACGTCAAGCCTTTTTAGATAAATAGGCTCAAAATTCATCGTTTTTCCCCTTATTCTCTGTTTCTCATAAAGATTTTTATCGGAACTCCGGAAAAATCCCCCATTTTTCTAATGATATTCTCTAAGTGCCTTCTAAAAGGCCTTGTGGACAATGTTATATCATTTACAAAAAATATAAATGCAGGAGGTGCTCCATCTGCCTGAGTACAATAATAAATTTTTAGACTTCGGCCTTTTCCATCTCCAGGCATACGTTCAAAAATTAACACTTCTCTTACTAGTCTATTCAGCTCTGAAGTGGAAATTCTACGCTTTCTGTTATTCTCAACGGATAATATCATTTCAGGTAGCTTATGAAGGCTGCGACCTGAAATTGCAGAAATAAAAATCTGTGGAGCATACTTTGCAAAAGGAAGCTCATCAATGAGAAGGTCTCTCATCTTATCGCCTATTTTGCTCTCTTTGGGAGCAAGGTCCCATTTATTCATTACTAAAATTAAACCCTTGCCTCTTTCAAGCACTTGTCCAATAAGACGCTTATCTTGATCTGTCACAGGCTCTTGTGCATCAAGTAGAACAAGGGCCACTTGACACCTATCTATTGCCTGGTAAGTTCGTACGTTTGAGTAGTATTCAATATCACTCTTTACCTTACTTTTCCTTCTGAGACCAGCTGTGTCAAGAAAACGAAATTTAGTCCCATCCACTTCGACTAGAGTATCTACAACATCGCGTGTAGTTCCAGCTATATCGCTTACCATGGAACGTTTTTCACCGGCAATAGCATTGAAAAGACTAGATTTTCCCACATTGGGACGTCCTACCAGCGTCACTCTTATTTCATCCGAACTCTCTTCTATTTCTGCTTCTTCAGGTAAAAGAGTTACGAGAACATCTTGTATTTCATCAAATCCCTTGTTGTGCTCTGCACTAGTTGCTATTACTGTATCGAAACCCAACTCATAAGCTTCATAGAGCATATCCTCTTCTTGCTTTTGGTTATCAAGCTTATTCATTGCAAGAATAACAGGTTTGCCACTTTTGCGTAATTTTAAGGCAATTTGTTTATCCATAGGAGTAATTCCGTCGCGGCCATCAACTACAAAAATAATGACAACACTTTCATCAATGGCCAAATCCACCTGTTGAGCTATAAGATCCATAAATGGGTGTGCCTCACTAGGCATTATTCCACCTGTATCAACAATGTAGAAGCTCTTCCCGCCCCATTCAGCCTCACCGTACAATCTGTCGCGCGTGACTCCCGGCTGATCATCAACAATCGCACTTCTTTTTCCAATTATTCTATTAAATATTGAAGATTTTCCAACATTTGGTCTGCCTACTATCGCGACTATTGCCATTTTTTCTCAACTCTCTCTGTTATAAATACCCGATAAAATTAGTTTTTAAAACTGTGTATTGGAGGCGGGATCCTTCCACCACGATTAATAAATGCACTGCAGTCATAATTATTAACTTCCATTATGGGTGCATACCCCAAAAGCCCTCCAAAAACAACTTTTTCCCCTGCCTTCTTTCCATGAACAGGTATTATTCGAACTGCTGTCGTTTTATTATTTATCATTCCAATTGCCATTTCATCTGCAATGATACCAGATATAGTGCTTTCTGACGTATCACCCGGAATAGCTATCATATCCAGTCCCACGGAACAAACACAAGTCATGGCCTCTAATTTTTCCAAAGTAAGCGCATTTGCTTCTACTGCCTTTATCATGCCATAATCCTCACTAACCGGGATAAAAGCACCGCTTAATCCACCAACAAAAGAGGATGCCATAACTCCGCCCTTTTTAACATTGTCGTTGAGAATAGCAAGAGCCGCTGTTGTTCCGGGTGCACCCACATATTCTAGGCCCATAGCTTGAAGAATCATTGCCACACTGTCACCTAACACTGGGGTAGGTGCAAGAGAAAGATCTATAATTCCAAACGGAACACCCAATCTCTTGGAGGCTTCTTTTGCGACAAGCTGACCGGCTCGAGTAATCTTAAATGCGGTTCGTTTGACCGTTTCACATAATGTTTCAAAGTCTGCGCCTTGTTTTTCCTCCAATGCTTTCCTAACCACGCCGGGGCCACTTATTCCTACATTAATGGCACAATCTCCCTCTCCAGGGCCATGAAAAGCTCCAGCCATAAAGGGGTTGTCCTCAACAGCATTGCAAAAAACAACGAATTTCGTGCAGCCGAGTGAATCACGATCTCTAGTGAGATAAGCCGTTTCCTTTATAACACTTCCCATTAGCTTTACTGCGTTCATATCTATTCCTGATCTTGAAGAACCTAAATTAATTGAAGAACATACGCGCTCCGTTGTAGAAAGAGCTTCAGAAACAGAATTTATCAAAGTGCGATCCGACTTTGTTATTCCCTTTTGAACAAGTGCTGAAAATCCTCCTATAAAATTAATGCCGACTTCCATCGCCGCCCTATCCAAAGTTCTAGCTATTTCAACATAGCTATCACAGTCACACGCTGAAGCTGCGATTGAAATGGGAGTTACTGAAATTCTTTTATTAACAATGGGTATACCGAAATCTAAAGCTATTTCATCTCCAGTTTTTACCAGATTTTGAGCAAGGCTCGTTATTTTATCATAGACTTTATTACAGAAGGTTTTTAAATTTGAGTCCGCACAATCCATTATATTTATTCCCATAGTGATAGTGCGAACATCAAGTTTCTCTTCCAATATCATTTCATTTGTTTTTCGTGCTTCTGACATACTAATCATAGTTAATTCCTCTACACTCTATACATACTCTTAAAAATTTCTTCTTTTTGAGCCCTTATCATCAACCCTATTTCTTTTCCCAACAGGTCCAAATCTGTAGTAAATTCAGCAAAAGAACAGTTTAGTCCGCTTACGTCTACTATCATTATCATGTCGAAATATTCTTTGATAATAGTCTGAGAAACGTCTAATATGTTTACATTCTTTTCGGCCAAATATCCACATACTTTAGCCATTATCCCAACTCTGTCTTTACCCAAAACTGTTACTATTGCTTTCATAAAAACTCCTCCTGCAACTTTAATTATCTCTAATCTAAATATAGTGCTATATCAGGATAACCTACACGGCTATTCTTGATTTCAAAATATGGAAACAATAAATTCTCAATAACTTTAAACTTTTTCGTTCTTACCCACATCTCATCAACAGATTCTTCTGAATTCCAATACTCTATATTTTCTTTTTCTAGTTTTTCAATAAAAGTCTTGCCTCTTTCCTTGGGTAAAATTATTTTCAACATCGGCGTATATGGAGGCAAATGCCATTCTTTTCTCTCTTTTAACTCCGTTTCCCAAAAGTAGCTCCATCCTCTGGACAATCCTGTTTGCCATCCCTTACCGGGTCTACGGCTTTGAACCACGACCTTGCGCTGTTCCGGGTTTAGCCCACGCCAAAACGATTCATATATTAAAGTAAACGCTCTCGCTTTCGCATCATATTCAGCAACTCGTGCCTCTGCATCTGAATCTATCCATCCTATCATTCCCGTGGGAAGCTCATCAGCAAGAGACAAAATTCTTCTCGTACCAATAACCAGTGCTCCTCTAGGATATTCTTTCATCAAATTCTTTAAAGAAGGGAGCTTCCCCCCGTCATTCTGCAAAGTCACAACTTCTTTATATTTATATTTAAAAATTAGTAAAGCTCGTTCTGAAAGAGCCTCTAAGCCAGGGCGTATTCCCTCTAAAAAAGGACCTCCACATGAAGGACAATTCTCCGGAATTGGGGTTCTATTTTTACAGCTGAGACAGGAAAGCCTTTTACGTCTTTCCTCCCATCTCATTACTCCTCCACAGTTTGCACAACGCAAAGATTTACCGCAATCACTGCAATATAACTCTCCTGCATATCCCTTTCGATCCAATATCCAAAAGGCCCATCTGCCATTTTCACGACAAGTTAAAGTCTCTCTAATAAGCGGTTTGCTGATAGGCAAGGAATCTTTTACGGCATCAACAGGAAAACTTGAAGAGTCATGAAGATTTACAAATATAAGACGATTATCAATATTTTTTTTATTGATTTCTTCTTTTGGCAGCTGTAAAAATACTTTTGAAGAGGGCATACGTCCTCCCAAAATTAATTCTGCTTTAGCAAAATTAGCCCTTGCCGCCAAGACGCTTCTATAATGAAAAACTGGAGCTTTCTGAGAACGCCATCCACCGCTTATCTCATCTTCAACTACTATTCTGGAAAGACCTTTTAAGGGAACAAATGAAGCAGATTGAGAACCAACTACAAAGTCAATCTTCCCTTCTCTGGCTTCTTTCCAAAGTTCCCACTGTTTTTTTGTGTTGGAGGGCCAAAGAACTCCGCTCGCTTTCAATCCGGGGGAAAGCTTTTTCCAAAATTCAGTAGCAGCGTTTGTTTCAGAAAATAAAAACAGAGTCCCTCTCAAGGAGCTCTCTGTCATCTCTATATACTTC